>JBBKXO010000234.1:0-3932 GCA_037969525.1 Burkholderiales bacterium
GTTGGCGCCCAGGGGCTGGGTGGTGATTCCACGGCCTTCGCGGTGCATGTGGAAACCGCGGCCACCCACATCACGATGAATCCGGTGGCAGTCAACATGCAGTGTCATTCGGCGCGGCGCGCCCGTGCGACCTTCACGCCCAAGGGCGTGGGTTACGGATACTGACATGGCACATTACGAACTCAACATGCCGGTGACCGAAGAACAGGTGCGGCAGCTGCGCATCAATGACACCGTTACGCTGCACCAGACGCTCTACGGCATACGCGATGCCACACAGATCCATATGTTCGACCATGGCCGCAAGACGCGCTTTGATCTCAAGGGCCACGCGGTTATCCACACCGCACCCAACGTCAAATGGGTGGGTGAAACCAAGGAACACCCGTCGGGCTATGCGCCGATCTGCATCGGCACCACGACCAGCTCACGCATGGAGCGCTTTACACGGCCGCTGATGGAACAGTACGGGGTGCGCATTGTCATCGGCAAGGGCGGATTGCTTGCTGCTTCAGCGAAGGCTTTCAGCGATTTCGGCGGCGTTTATCTTGCGATTATCGGCGGCACTGCGGCGCTGGAAACGACCTGGATTGAACAGATCGAGGAAGTGGATCTCGATGATCTAAACCCCGAATCGCTGTGGAAATTCCGCATCAAGGGCTTCGGCCCGTTGCTGGTGGCGATGGACGCACATGGCGGCAGCCTCTACACCGCAGTCAATACCGCTGCAAAGGACAAGCGCGCCGGGGTGCTTGCCGCACTCGGCGTCAAAAGTTAGAACCTCATGAAGACCATCAAGACCGATATCCTGATCCTCGGGTCGGGCGGTGCCGGCCTCTTTGCCGCGCTGCACGCTCATCAGCAAAATCCGGAGTTGTCCATCACCGTTGCCGTCAAGGGGTTGCTCGGCAAGAGCGGCTGCACGCGCATGGTGCAGGGTGGTTACAACGTTGCGCTGGCTGCGGGCGACTCCGTCGAACGCCATTTCATGGATACCATTGAAGGCGGCAAGTGGCTGCCCGACCAGGATCTGGCGTGGACTCTGGTGGAAACTGCCGTCGAGCGCATACATGAACTCGAGAATGAACTCGGCTGCTTCTTCGATCGCAATCCGGACGGCACCATCCACCAGAAGGCGTTTGCCGGACAGACCTTCGACCGCACGGTGCACAAAGGCGATCTGACCGGCATCGAAATCATCAACCGCCTCGCGGAACAGGTGTGGGCACGCGGGATTCACCGCTTGGAAGAGCACCGTGCCGTCGAATTCATCAAGAGCAAAACGGGCGATGCGATCTCGGGGGTGGTGATGATCGACATTCGCAGTGGTGAATTCGTATTCGTGCAGGCGCAGGCCGTGCTGCTGGGTACTGGCGGCGGACCGACCATGTACAAGTACCACACGCCCAGCGGCGACAAGAGCTGCGACGGCATGGCGATGGCGCTGCGCGGCGGTCTGGTGCTGCGCGACATGGAGATGGTGCAGTTTCATCCGACCGGCCTGATCGCGGGTTCTGATACCCGCATCACCGGCACCATCATCGAGGAAGGCCTGCGCGGTGCCGGCGGTTATCTGCTGAACGGTGCCGGCGAGCGCTTCATGCACAACTACGATCCGCGCGACGAGCGCGCAACGCGCGACATCGTCAGTCGCGGCATGTATGAGGAAATGCGCGCCGGCCGCGTCAACGCACACGGCGGGCTTTATATCACCATGGGCCATCTCGACCCGGTGATGGTGCGCAAGGAGTTCAAGGGCATGGTCGAGCGCTGTGCGGACTGCGGGTTCGATCTCGTCGGCGGTCTGGTCGATGTGGTGCCCACCGCGCATTACATGATGGGCGGCGTTGCTTTCAAGACGGACTGCACCACTGACCTGCCCGGACTGTTTGTTGCCGGTGAAGATTCCGGCGGTGTGCATGGCGCCAACCGCCTTGGCGGCAACGGCGTGGCAAATTCCACGGTATTCGGCGGCATCGCCGGGGATGTGATGCCGGGTTGGGTCAAGGCCAATGGCGAATTCCGCGCGCCCGATCAGGAGGCGATTGATGCCGTCGTGGCTCGTTGCCGTGCGCCACTGGGTCGCAAGGGTGGCGATATCAATGCCATCCGCGAAGAACTCTATAACGTGATGTGGGACGATGTCGGCATCATCCGTGATGCGGCATCACTGAATCGTTCCGAAGGGCTGCTTGATGAACTGGACGCGCGGCTGGATCAGACCGGTGTTGATGATTCATCTCTAGCCTTCAACCTGACCTGGCATGACTGGCTCAACCTGAAGAATCTGGTGCTGGTGTCGCAGTCGATCCGCTTTGCCGCGATGGCACGCGAAGATTCCCGTGGCGCGCATTTCCGCACCGACTTTCCCGAAGTACGCGATCTGGAAAATTCACGTTACACCTGCGTGAGCATGAAGGATGGCCGGTTTGCGATCGAGAATCGCCCTGTCATATTCTCTCGGGTGAAACCCGGAGAATCGCTGCTGAACGCGGCCTGATGCAGGCATACTGCGTTTGATTTTTCCCGGCGAGGAGAGGACACTCGCCGTTCCGCGAGTTCACTAAAACTGTGAGGGAATCATGATGCGTTCGAATTCGGGTAAGACATGCCAGTTGGTGCTGGCGCTGCTGGTTACCTGTGGATCCGTGGCGCTGCCAACCGGGGTGTTGGCGCAGTCATTCCCGTCGAAACCCGTGCGCATGCTGGTTCCATTTCCTCCCGGCGGCGGCAGTGACACGATTGCGCGCATCGTTGCGCAGAAATTTTCCGAAGCACTGGGGCAGCAGGTACTCGTCGATAACCGCGCGGGCGCCAGCGGCAATATTGCCGGTGATCTGGCGGCCAAGGCAGTCCCTGATGGCTATACGCTGCTGTTCGGCAATTCATCGCTGGCGATCAGTCCGGGGGTGTACAGCAAGATGTCGTACAGCCCCAGCAACGACCTTGTAGCCATTTCGCTGGCATCCCAATATCCTTTCTCACTGGTTGTGCACCCCGCATTGCCCGTCAAATCAGTGAAGGAACTCGTGGCGCTTGCCAAGTCAAAACCCAATGCGCTGGATTACGCGTCGTCCGGTGCCGGCACGATGTCGCACATGGCGATGGAAATGTTGCGGCTCAAGACAGGCACCCGCATCACGCACCTGCCGTACAAGGGGGCGGCACCGCAGACGGTTGCAGTGCTGACCGGGGAAGCTCAGGCAGCTTTTGTCGTTCTGCCCGTTGCGGTACGCCATTTCAAAGACGGAAGACTGCGCGGCCTGGCCGTTGCTGCACCCAAACGTTCGGCAGTGGCGCCAGAAGTGCCGACCATGATCGAGGCAGGAGTGCCCGGGCATCTGGCGATGCAGTGGAACGGATTGTTCGCGCCGGTCAAGACGCCGCAGGCTGTGCTCGACAAGCTGAATCAGGCCTGGGTGGGCGCCGTAAAATCCCCCGAGGCATCCAAGCGCATCATCGATTCGGGTGCGGAGCCCGGTGGAAATTCAGCCGCTGAATTTGCAGCGTTCGTCAAACAGGAAACCATCATGTGGGGCGAAGTCGCAAAAGCATCAGGCACCCGACTCGACTAGTATTGCAACGTTACGGATTCGCAAAATGCCCACACTCCCACCGGATGATTTAACGGCGCTAGCTGCGCGCGCGCTGAAGCGCGCCGGGGCCTCCAAGGCCATGGCTGAAGCGACAGCGCGGGCGCTGGTTTCGGCTGAAGCCGAAGGGCTGTCAGGCCATGGTCTGTCGCGCGTCGCGCTCTACGCGCAGCACTTACGCGAGGGCCGTGCCGATGGCAAGGCCAGACCAAAAGTCATCAAACGCGTGGGGGCAACCTGCCTGATCGACGCCGGCGGTGGACTGGCGTTTCCGGCAGCGGCGCTTGCCGTCGGGGAAGCGATCAAGCGCGCACAGCGCTATGGAGTCGCCTTTGCGGG
>JBBKXO010000235.1:0-18856 GCA_037969525.1 Burkholderiales bacterium
ATCTTGAGGGTATGAAGTGGTAGTCGCTTCAGGTAACTGAGACTGGAATAGCCGGTGCCGAAATCGTCGGCGGACAGGCGGATGCCCAGTGCATTGAGTTCAGTGAGCAGGGCAATGGCCTGTTCCGGATTCTCCATCAGCGAACTCTCGGTGACTTCAATTTCGATCAGATTTGCAGGGATGTGAAATTCGGCCAAGGCGCGACCGAGCATGGGACCAAATCCGGGATGCCGCAGTTGTCTGGCGGACAGGTTGATTGCGACCGGCACCGGGGTGATGCCAGCTTCGCGCCAGGCATGGATCTGGGCACACGCTGCGCGGGTGACCCAGTCGCCCACCGGCACAATCAAACCGGTTTCCTCCAGCAGCGGAATGAACTGGTCTGGCGCCACCAATTCGCCGCCGGGGACTTGCCAGCGGAGCAGCGCTTCGAGGCCGGAAATTTTGCCGCTGGAGATATCGATTTTGGGCTGGTAATGCAGCGTGTATTCCCCGCGTTCCAGTGCGCGGCGCAATCTGACCTCGAGGCGGAGTTTTTCAGTGTTGCGCTGATTCATCTCCGCAGTGTAATACTGGAAGTTGTTGCGTCCGGCCGCCTTGGCGCTGTACATCGCGGCGTCCGCATCACGTATCAGTGTTTCCAGTTTGTCACTATCCTCGGGGTACAAGGTGATGCCGATACTGGCGGTGACGCACACCTCCTCACCATCCAGATTGAATGGCGCTGCAAGTACATCGATGATTTTCTGGGCAACCAGTCCGGCGCTCTGTGCATCACTCAGCGTGGAAAGAATCATGGCGAATTCGTCGCCGCTCAGGCGCCCGACAGTATCGCTTGGGCGCAGGCATTGCGTCAGGCGCGCGGCCACCAGCTGCAGCAACACGTCACCGGCGGCATGCCCCAGCGTATCGTTGACCAGCTTGAAGCGGTCCAGATCAAGAAACAACACGCCAACCATCCAGCCGTTACGCCGGGCCTGGGCCAGGGATTGCTGAAGCCGGTCATGGAACAGTATCCGGTTGGGCAGTCCTGTCACACTGTCAAAGTGTGCGAGATGGGCGAGATGTTCGCGTGCCTGTTTGCGTTCAGTCACATCCTCGGCAATACCCGTGATGCGATAAATCTCACCCTGGGCATTTTTTACCGGAAACGCACGGTCGTGTATCCAGCGTACCGTGCCGTTTGTATGCTGCAGCCGGTACTCGATGTCGTAGTTGCCCAGTAGCGCCAGCTGTTTCCTGGCGTATTTCACGCGCGTCCGGTCCTCTTCATGTACGGCCTTGAGCCAGGCGCGCGGGTCCTGCATCAGCTCGTGCAGAGTGCGGCCTGTGACTGTTTCGTAGGCCGGGCTCACGTATATGGTTGATTGCTGATTGGCGTCGGTGATCCAGAATACCTGAGGCACATGCTTGGCCAGTTGACGGAACTGCTCGTCGCTTTCCTGCAGCGCGCGTAGCGTGGCCTGATGTTTTTCCTGAAGGCTGAATCCGGTCAGCGCGAGCGAGATGTCGTCGGTCATTTCGCGCAGCAGTTTGACCAGTTCGTCGTCGAAAAAATTGATTTCCTTGGCCTTAAGGGCGAGCACCCCGATTACCTTGCCGTCGCAGGTCAGGGGCAGGGTCGTCAGCGAACGGAAGCCGTGGCGTTCCGCGGTTTTTTTCCAGGGTGCGCACATCGGGTCGTTTTGCATGTCGTTGCAGACCACAACGCGATGTTCACGAATCGCCAGGCCGGCAGGGCCCCGTCCTTCAGGTGCTGCGGGGTCAAGCACGTTGTTCATGCCGGAGAAATAATCATGATTGACGCCCGCATAGGCAGCCATATCCAGGCGTAGTGTTGTCGGCTCCAGTACGCGTATCCATGCCGCGCTGAAACCGCCTTCATCGACAGCGATGCGGCAGACTGCATGGAAAAGTGTTTCGCGGTCACGGGCGCGGACTATGGCTGTGCTGGTCGCACTCAGCGTGCTGTAAAGACGATTGAGCCGCAGTACCCGGTGTTCGGTCTGCTTGCGCTCCGTAATGTCTTCGACGACCCGGATCAAGTACAGCGGCGTGCCGTTTTCAGCTCTGGCGACGGAAACGGTACGGTTGACCCAGAACGGACTGCCGTCCTTGCGGCGATAGCGGATTTCGCCGCAATAGCTGTCGATTTTATTTTCGAGCAGCTGCTGGCGCCATGTTTGCTGGCTGGCCTGGTCGTCGGGCGCAACTATATCGCTGGTATTGAGCCTGAGCATTTCCTCCCGACTGTAACCCAGCATTTCGCACAGCTTGCGGTTGACCATCAGGTAACGATTGTCCAGCGAAGTGTGGGCGATGCCCACGGTCGCCTGCTCGAATGTAGCGCGGAAGCGCTCTTCAGCGATCTTGCGATCAGTGATATCAGTGATGACGCCGCCTATGGCATAAATCCTGTTGTGTGCATCGCGCAGCGGGAACCGGATGACCAGGGAGGTGTGCGGTCCGTCTGCATACTCAGTCTGTTCCTCAAAAGTCATGGCGACGCCGGATTCGAGCACCTTGCGATCATTGTTGCGGAACTGGTTTGCGACTGCGGAGGGAAAGACTTCGTCGGCAGTCTTGCCGAGTACTGAGTGCGCATTCTTGCCAAAGGCCTGCAGGAACTGGCGATTGACGTGCAGGTAGCGTCCGGCCGTATCCTTGATGAATGTGATCGCAGGAGTGTTTTCGAGGAATGCGCCGAATCGCTGCTCAATCTGGCGGGCTTGCTCGCGCAGATGTTGCTTCTCAAGCACTGCTGCGACTGCGGAACCCAGCCGTCCCAACCTGTCCTTGATCAGGAAATCGGCTGCACCCAGGCGCATGATTTCAACGGCCTGCTCTTCGCTGACGCCGCCCGAGATCAGGATGAACGGGATGTCCAGATTGGTTTCGCGCAGCACGGCAAGTGCGCGCAGGCCATCGAAGTGTGGCAGATTGTAATCAGACAATATGATTGCAGGTCCGGCTGCCAGCCCATCGCGGTATTCCTGCTCGGTTTCAACGCGGGTCCATTCCAGAGCATAGCCGGCGTTGCGGAGATTTCGCGCAATGATGTCCGCATCGATGATCTCATCCTCGACAATCAGTGCACGCAACGGAGTGCCAGCGATATTCAAGCGTGAATTTCCTTCAAACCGGTAAATTCAATCATTGCGTATGGCAAAAGGCGGCAAGGAGCACGGCAGGTTTGCGCGGATGCAAACCCTGCATGCAATGACAAGAGGTGGCGCCTGGGTGTGATGGTCATCTGCACAGCGCATTTCCAGAGTTTCTCCCCGGCGCGCGGAGCAGCGCCTGGAGTATTACAAATCTGGGCAATTATGGCGCATTTACGGGCGGCTCTGTAGCGACTTGTCGATGCCGCATGTGCTGTCCGGCGAGCAATTAATGATATGTCCCTGTCCCTCGCGAGGGATTGCAAGCAGCAGATGGCCGGATTTGATGGTTATGCAGGCTTTAATGCGCCCGTCTGTTAAATACTTCCTTGCGGATTTAGTGCAGCACTAACAGTGCTAACGCGACTTATCGGAATGTTTGTGTTGCATACCGCGGATGTCAAGCGGCCAGGAAGTTTTGATATAGGCAAGCACCGACCAGATGTCCTCATCTGACAGCGTATTGCCGAATGCCGGCATGTCGCTCTGATAACCCGGTGGTGCGTACTTGCCTGGAATCAGCCCGTGCTTGGTGATGCCGAACAGCACGCTGTCAGGGTGATGCCAGGTGTGTCCGGATGCGTCGTGCGGTGGCGCCGGCAGCCGGCCGCTGGCGAGGCGCGTACGCCATTCAGGTTGGCCTTCCAGCTGTGCGCCGTGGCACGCGGTGCAGTATTTCGTATAGATCGCTAGTCCGCGGGCAACCTGCTGCGCGTTTTCCGGGTCGGCCATGTTTTGCTGCCTGCTGTCGAACCAGAGCGCTGCGGTGATTGCGGTCGCCAGTAGGACGATGGCGGCCACGAACAGGCCCATGCCTATGCTGTTGCGCTTTGCTGGATTCATCTGTTCATCATGCAGATTGTTTTGGGACGTGTAGAAAAACCACAGTCTGAAACCTTGTTTGCCCCGCTCGAATTCATAACGGATACTGATAGGTTGCAGTGGTTGTGAATGAAAATATCGCGACCCCAAGGCAGATTTATTTCCAATTGTAGCTTTTTTACCTGTTCCAATTGGGCCTATCTGCAATTGTGATATGGGCCCAGTCGTGGAGAATGACGGATAAAAAAAGGCAGATGCAGTAAAGAGTAAAATGTTGGTCTGCTCAAACGGGTGGATGCGCGTTCAGCAGGCTGACGGGGTCGCGAGGGGTTGCTCTGCTGTTTAATGAAAATGCGTGAGGTGCGCATGGATGAAACGAAAGACCGAGCTTCAAATTATCGAGAAAATAGCCTGACGCTGGCTGGGGCTATTGCGCTTGGCACTGGCGTGATGATTGGCGCCGGTATTTTTGCTCTAACCGGACAGATGGCGGAAATGACAGGCGCGCTTTTCCCGTTTGCATTCCTGTCAGCGGCGGTAGTGGTGGCTTTCAGTGCGTATTCGTATGTCAAGATGTCCAACGCGTACCCCTCCGCTGGAGGTATCGCGATGTATCTTGAAAAAGCCTACGGTAGAACGCTGCCCACAGCCTTTCATGCTTTGTTGATGTATTTTTCCATGGTGATTGCGCAGAGTTTTTTGGCGAGAACATTTGGTTCTTATACGCTGCAACTGTTTGACATTAGCGACAAGAGTGCGCTGGTTTCTGTTCTTGGTGTGTCTTTGCTTCTGGCTGCTTTTTTAATCAATCTTTCAGATAATCGCTTCATCGAGGGTGTGGCATCGCTAATGGCGGTTGTCAAAATTGGTGGAATTATTCTCTTTGGTGTGGTTGGCATTGCCGTTGCCGACAAAACGGATGTAATTCTTCCCGGCATTCAGTCTAACGCTTCCTTGGAAGGGTTTATCGGCGCGACGGCGCTGGGCATCCTCGCCTTCAAGGGCTTTACTACGATTACAAACAGTGGTTCCGAGGTGACGAATCCACACCAGAACGTCGGTCGAGCGATCGTGATTTCAATTATTTTCTGCGTTGTAATCTATGCGCTTGTCGGCTTTGCCGTTTCAAGCAACCTGTCGCTTCAGGAAATTATCGAAACCAGGAATTACTCATTGGCGGCAGCAGCCCGTCCCGCGATGGGTGAGTATGGCCTCTGGTTCACCGTTGCCTTGGCCATCATTGCGACGGCGGGCGGCATTATCGCAAGTATTTTCGCCGTTTCCAGGATGCTGGCGATGCTGACAGAGATGAAATTGGTTCCCCATAGCCACTTCGGTATGCCAGGCAGTATCCAGAAGCACGCCTTAGTCTACACAGTGGTTTTGGGATTGGTGCTGACAGCTTTCTTCGATTTGACTCGCATAGCAGCGCTGGGGATCATCTTTTATCTGGTTATGGATATGGCGATTCATTGGGGTGTATTGCGCCATCTTCGAAGTGAGGTTGATGCCCGGCAGGCCATATTGATTACTGCGATTGTCTTGGATCTGGTGGTGCTGACCGGTTTTATCTGGGTCAAGATCGGCAGTGATCCACTCGTGGTTGGCGTTGCTGGCACGGTAATGTTAGCCATTCTCCTAGCTGAATTCCTATTCCTGCGAAAAAATCCTATCGAGCCAAAGTCTCACAATCATTAAAGATTATGTTTGTTTATCTTTTGCTAGTCACACCGTTGATTGTCAGGCATTAGTTCGAAAGATTGGCCTGCGAGCTTGCAAAGTCGTGTCAGGTTAAGTGGCGACCCCACTTGGCGTAGATCCACTTCAAGCCGAATGGTGGCAGAGCTGTGGTTAGCACAATCACAATGAGTAATGCTGCATACAGCTCTGTGTTCAAGATCCCGTTGGAAAGCCCGACTTGGGTGAAAATCAAACCCACTTCGCCACGTGGCACCATGCTCAGCCCAATCACCGTTTGCCGCAGAGGGGTTTCGCGGATGCAGTAACCTGCAACTCATTTTCCGGTGACCGTAATAAAAATTAACACGAGTCCTAATTGCCAGACAAATACAGAGTTCAAACTTCCCCCACTTTAGTTGATACCCTGGGCTAACAAGCCTGGAGGTATGGGGACCACGCAAGATGGCGCGGTATGTGGAGCAATTCAAGACAACTGCAGCCTTTTATACCTCGTTCGTTCTGCGACACGTTCGGGTACAACTCGCTGTAGCTGCCCTCAAGATAGGTGTTGGCTACCAGGCCTGGCACGCCATGTCCGGTGCCGGTGACATAGATCACATTGAGGTCATACTGATTGATGACCCGATTGAGATGAACATAGACGAAGTTCAAGCCCGGTGTGGTGCCCATCCGCATGCATGACGCGAACAGCGACCCGGCTGGTCTCCGCGGTAATTACCCCCGGATTCGTCACATCGTGCTTGCGTGGGTGGCGACAAAAACATAAGTCAACCGTCCCGGCATCATTGCAGTGGCCAGCCGAGCCGCCCGAGCAGTACCTGTGCCGCCAGCCCGATGCCCAGTGTGAAGACGAGGGCGATGACCCACACCAGCTTGACCAACGGCATCGGTGTAAGGTCTGTTACCCCCGGATCGTGGCGTTGCTGATACATCGGTACGACGATGCGCAGGTAGACCGCCAGTGACAGCACGCTGTTGAGAATGGCCACCACAGCCAGCCAGGTGAAACCGGCATCAATGGATGCACCGAACAACAGGAACTTGCCTACGAAACCGGCGAGTGGCGGGATGCCCACTAGGGAAAGCAGAAACACTACCATCGCCACGCCCATGACAGGATGACTACGCCCGATGCCGGGGAAAGCGGCAAGGGTTCGACCCGTGCACATGATAACGGCAAAAGCCCCCAGGTTCATGACAGCGTAGGCGGCGGCAAAAACAATCATGGACTCGAACGCAAGCGGACTCGAGCCTATCGCGACCACACCGAGAAGAAAGTAGCCGGCCTGGGCAATGGACGGAATAGGCCAGCAGCCGGACAACGTTGTCCTGCACCAGTGCGGCCAGATAGCCATAGGTCATGGTCAGCACGGCGATCACGGCAACGACCATTGGCCAGCCCGTGGCCACGGGCAAATCACGTAACACCTGTGCCAGGGCGAAGATTGCGCCGATCTTGGGTACCACAGACAGGTAGGCGGCGATCGACACGGGAGCGCCTTCGTAGGCATCCGGCGCCCAGAAATGAAACGGCACCAGTGAGGCCTTGTAACCGAGTCCGACAATGACGGCGACCAGGCCAATGGCGGCGACCACCGGCGCCGAGTCGAGTCGTGCCAGATCGCTGAGCAGCGTCGAACCGGTACCGCCGAACCAGTAGCTGAGACCGAAGATCATCACGCCGCCGGTGACCGAGGCAAACACAAAAAACTTCATGGCGGCTTCGGTGGCGCTATCGTTGCGCGGATAGGCGACCAGGGCAAAGGAGCCCAGGCCGGACATCAGTACGCCCAGTACCAGCAGCATGGTGTCGCCGGCGCCGGCCAGCACCAGTGACCCCAGTGCGACCAGGCAAACCAGCACATAGGCGGTGCCTTCCCGGTCACTGCCCGCGAGTTCAGAACGGGCCAGTAACACCGACAGCGCTGTCGCGGGCAACAAAATGAGTTTAGCCCAGACGCTCAGCATATCGATGCGGAACGTGCCGCTGAACACACGGGTGTCTTCGCCTAACAGCGGCAAGGTCTGAGCGGTCGCTAGCAGCAGGCCGGCAAGCGTGAAAACCAGCGCCGCTCGAGGCCGGCGCAGCATTTCGGCCACCAGCGCAGCGACGATTGTCAGAATCAAAGTGATCTCGGGGATCAGAAGAGCTAGGTCACGGGCCATCAGAATTGCAACGCCGCCGTGGTCTTGTGAATGATATCCAGTACCCAGGCCGGTGCGATGCCCACCGCGATGATCAGTATCAGCAGCGGGCCCAGTGCGAGCACTTCACGCACATTCAGGTCCGCCATGTCGGTCCATTGTTCCCGAGGTTCGCCGAGAAAGACCTGGCTGATAGCTCTCAGGTACAGGCCGGCGGTGATCACAATGCCGAGGATAACGACGACGGCCACCGGTTCGACCTGCAGTGTCGCCAGAAAAATCTGAAATTCGGCCGGAAAGTGCGCCAGTCCCGGTAATCCCAGCGAGGCGAAGGCGGCTAGCACGAAGGACCAGCCAAGTAGCGGCGTCACTTTCAGCAGGCCGCCGAACTGATCCATTTCCCGCGTGTGGGCGCGATCCTGCAGCATGCCGACGAGAAAGAACAGGGCGCCGGTGACCAGCCCGTGACTGACCATTTGTAGCACTGAGCCGTCCAGTGCAATGGTGCGTATCGCAGGGTCCAGCGCCAGTGCGGCGATTGCAACGCCGACGATGACATAACCCATGTGATTGACCGAAGTGTAGGCGACCAGGCGTTTGAGGTCGCTTTGTGCCAGGGCGGCGAAGGCGCCGTAGAGGGCGCTGAGAACGCCGAAGACCAAGATGACGATGCCGGCTTCACGAAAGGCGTCGGGCGTCATCTGTAAGGCAAATCGTATCAAGCCGTAGGTACCGAACTTCAGCATCACGCCGGCGAGGATGACACTGCCGGCGGCGGGGGCCTGCACATGCGCGGCCGGCAGCCAGGTATGGAAGGGGAACATCGGCGTCTTGACCGCAAAAGTAAACAGCATCGCCACCAGCGCCAGCATGGCCGCAGTGCCGGTCAACGGCGGGCTGTCGATCCAGGCACGCATGTCGAAGGTATGCGGGTCGCTGCCAAGATACAGTCCGAGGATGGCGAGCAGTAGCGGCAGGCTGCCCAGCAAGGTGTAGATAAAGAACATCAGCGCTGCGCGCTGACGGCCCTCGTACCCCCAGCCGGCTATCATGAAGTACATGGAGACCAGCGACACCTCAAAGAAAACGTAGAACAGGATTGCGTCCAGCGCGGTGAAGGCGCCGATGGCGGCCGTCTCCAGCAACAGCATCAGGACCACGTAGGCGTGGGGCCGCTCTCGCACCTTGGCGGAATAGATGAAGCTCAGGAAAAACAGCAGGGCGCTCAGCAGCACCAGCGGCAGACTGATGCCGTCCACACCCACGCGGTAGGCGGCGCCGATCGCCGGCATCCAGTCGACCTGTTCCAGCTGGGCAAAACCTGTTGGGTTGACGCCCCTCGACCATATCAACACGGCGCCCATGAGTGTCAACCCGCTGGTGATAATGCCGATGGTGTGCACGACCCGCGCCGGTGCCTCGCGCGAAACCATGACCAGCAGCGCCCCGAGAAGCGGCAGGAACAGGGTGATGGACACGATGGGCAGCACGCAGGCCTCTCTTTCAAAAAATCAGCAAAATTATAAACAGGGGGATAAAAATCAGTACAGTTCCCACCACAGTGACGGCGAGTTCGCGATGGATCAGGCCGCTCTGCAAGGTGCGGGCGCGCTCGCCGAGATTGACGGTGCCGCGCGCAAGTGAAAAAATCAGCCCGTCGATGCCTTGCTCGTCGCCACGGAGCACGGCCCGGCCGATGCTGAGACCAAGCCGCCCCACGGCAAGCACCCCCGCGCACAGTTGGCGTTCCAGTTGTTCGCAGCCGCGGGCGATGCCGAGCGCGGGACGCACCATCCAGGTATCGAAACCACCGGCAAGGGCAAAGCCCTGCCGTGCCCAGGGCAACAGCGGCCCCAGCAGGCGCTGTACTGGGATCAACCAGCCCAGCGCCAGGCCGCCCAGCGCCGCGCTCAGCCCTAGCACTTGCGCGAGGGTGTTTTCGGGTAGCCGGACGCCGAGTAATGTCTCGATCGCCGGGAATGCGGCCCCCAGGATTATGGCCAGGGTGACCAGTCCGGCCAGCCCCGCGCCCATCCAGCCCAGTCCTGCGATGTCGTGGTGCTTGCCGCTGCCCTGCCACAGGGCACGCAGTGCCCGGGCCATGTAGGCGCCGGTCAACAGGGTGCCGGCCAGCGCGAGCGATGCCAGTATCGGTGCCTTGGTTGAGGCCAGGGTGGCGGCAATGATGGCGTCCTTGGAAAAGAAGCCACTCAAGGGTGGGATACCGGCGAGCGCAAGTGCCGCGAGCGCAAAACCGAAAAATATGCGCGGGCGGTCACGCCCGACACCCGCCAGATCGCTCAGCGCAGTGCTGTCACGGCTGTGCTGAAACACACCGGCGCCGAGAAACAGGGAGCTCTTGATGGCCGCGTGCGCGATCAGATGCAGCAGCGCCGCCAGCGGTACGCCGGCGCCCACCGCCACCAGCATCAGGCCGTACTGGCTGGAGGTTGACGCAGCGAGCAGGCGTTTCAGATCAGGTTCGCCCAGCGCGATGAGACCGGTGACCACGGTGGTGATGCCACCGACGATACCGATTGTCAGCAGCACTTCGGGCGGCAGCATCGGTGCCGTACGGATCAGCAGAATCGCACCGGCCGCCACCAGGGTGGCCGAGTGTAGTAGCGCCGAGACCGGTGTGGGACCAGCCATAGCGCGTTGCAGCCAATCGTGCAGCGGCGTTTGCGCCGACTTGCCCATGACTGCGATCAGCAACAGCAGTCCGGCGGCAACGGCCGCGTGGCCGTCGGTGTTCAGCGTGATCGCAATATCGCTGCTGCCGGCGCTGGCAATGAGGATGAACACCGCGATATAAAGACCGAGGTCGGCACTGCGCGTCACCAGGAAGGCGCGGGTGGCTGCTGATCTGACACCCGATCGCCGGTACCAGAAGCCGATCAATAGATAACTGGCGAGGCCGATGAGCTCCCAAGCCGCGAGCAGTAATATCCAGTCACCCGCAAGTACCAGGGTCTGCATCGCCGAGACGAAAAACAGCAGGGTAGCAAAGAAGCGCGGCTTTTCGCTGTCCTGTTTCATATAGCCGGTTGCATAGACCAGCACCAAGCTGCTGATCACGGCGACTAGGCTTGAAAGCAGCGCGGTCAGCGGTGTGGCGACCAGGCGCAGCGGCAAGTCCGGCAAACCGGGTAATATCAACGCGCTGCCAATACCGTGAGAGGCATCGACCAACAACCCTAGGCTGGCGAGCAGGCCGACACCAGCACCCAGCAGCGCCAGCGCGGCGGGCAGACGCCGCAGCAACAGGATCAGCAACGCCGCGGAGAGCGGCGCGAGTATGGCCGAAGCGATGAGGCTCATCCTTTCAACTCGGCGGCTTCTTCCATTTCCACGGAACCCTTGGCGCGGAAGCGGGCGATGGCCACACCGAAGCCCACCGCCATCTCTATCGCCATAACGGTCATGACGATCAACACGAACATCTGCGCGGCGGCCGCATCCGGGTGCAGGTAGCGCCAGAACGCCACCAGGTTCACCATGGCCGCGGCTAAAATCAGTTCCACGCCCATCATGATCATTACCAGGTTGGTCTGCGACAGCGCGCCATAGATGCCGACGCCGAACAGCGCGGCGCCGGTAACGAGCGCGAGGAGCAGTTCAATATTCATTTATTCCGGATCCTTTTTACGGGCGGCATCGCCACCGCCGTGGCGGCAATCATGGCGGTGAGAATGGTGATGCCGGCAGTCTCAAAAATCAGCATCGACCGACCCAGCAGTTCAACGCCCAGGTCATGAGTCTGTTGAGCGGCATCCGGTGCAACGCTTGCCACAGGCCCCCAGTCAACGAACACGGCGGCCGCCACGGCCGCCGCGAAGGCGACGAATCCGGCCGCCAGCGACAGACGTTTCTGGTGAGTCATGTCCATTTCGCCGAGTCCGCCCGGGTCCATCATGAACATCACCATGAATATGGCCATGATGCTCATTTCAGTAGCCATCATCATGATCTGCAATACGCCGAGGAATTCTGCCTGCATACTTAGAAACAGGGCGCCGAGGGCAGTCTGCGAGAACAGCAGCGCAAGGGCGGAGCGCATCATCGAATGGGTACGGAAGACGACAACTCCGAACCACACCGAGGCGAGTCCGAAAAAACCGATAAAGAAAGCCTGAGCGGACATCAAGGCAGCGCCAGTACGAGGATGCCGACGATGAAGATATTCAGCAGCGCCAGCGGAATGCCCAGTTTCCAGCACCAGCCCAGCAGATCTGCCTCGCGGATGCGCGGCATAGCGTGCCCGGCCAATAGCATCGTTGCGGTGACCGCCAGTATCTTGATTGCGCTCCACGCCCAGGGTGGTAGCCATGGACCCTGCCAGCCGCCCAGGTAGAAAACGACGGTGGCTGCCGCCAGCGTGATAATCAGCGCCAGCCGTCCAAGCCGGAATACCGCCAGTCGAACGCCGCCATATTCGGCTTCCACACCACCCGCCAGCTCACCTTTCGCGGTCGGCAGATCGAACGGCGGCAGGAACGCCAGCGCCATGGCCGCGACAAAAAACAGCACAAAGCCAAGCGGCTGGTAAATGATGTTCCAAAGGCTCGCTTGAGAGGCGACGATCTGTGTTGTCAGCAACGACTCGGCGCGCATCACCACAGCGGTGATGGGCATGACGATGAGCATGGCGTAGGCAATAAGCTGGCCGAGAAAACGCCAGCCGCCGATCATGGCGTAGGCGCCGTTCGGTCCCCAGCCGGCCATCAACAAAGCGACCAGCACATAGACCAGTGCTGCGTTGATGAACAGCGCGCCGGTGGCCAGATCCGTAATGATCAGGTCCGGCGTGAGTGGCACTACCGCGGCGGCAAGTAAAGCCGAAAGCAATAGTAGAACCGGGGCGACCTCGAAGAAAATACGGTCGGGTTTACGCGGTACGATGGACTCCCGTCCCAGCAGGGCGATACCGGCAACCACCGGTGCAGCCAGCCGAAAACGGCCACTCGCAGTCCAGGCTTCGAGTACGGCGACCAGGTAAGCACCGGCTGCCAACAGCAGCAGCACAAGGGCGGTTGTCATTGCCGCACCTCCCAGGGTGCCAGGTCAAGCGAACCGATGGCTACCAGCGCATCGCCCAATGCCAGTTGTTGGATCAAGGGGTCGATCAAGGCGAGGTGATGTGTCGAAGGTGTCTCCAGTTGCGCTGCAATCACCCGGCCTTTTTCCAGCGTCAGCCGTAGGCGGGCGACGCCACGTGGTGTTTCCACGACCGCTTCGCCCGCGCCGGACGCCTCGCCGATATTGATCGGCGTAGGCGGCTCGATGACACCTGCGGCCGCGATGAGCGCGAGACTGTGCGTTATCTCCTCGACGCGCACTTGCAGGCGAGCCTGGGCGTCGCATCCTTCTCGGCTGACCGGCGTGAACCTCAGGGCGGAGTACGAGGGATCAGTACTGCGCGCATCGTTACTGATCCCGGCGGCGCGCGCCACGGGGCCATGAAGTGCAGCGTTCGGCGCCAGTCGTCCGATGCCTGCCGTTCGGGATTTCAGCAGGGGCGTTCGCTGCAGTCGTTTAATCAGGAACTCCATATCCGGCTTTAGCGCCAGGACCTGTTTTATGCCTGCATTCTGAACTTTCAGTTGCAGTGACGCGGCGCATCGCTGCAGCCAGTCGAAGCCGGTTTGTTGTCCGAACAGCGCCAGCCAGCCCAGGTGGCTTGCGATGCGTTCCCGTTCCAGCGCGCCGACACGCGCACAGGCAGTCACGGCAGGTACTTCCACGCCGGCGGCGTTTTCCGTGGCCCGACAGGCAAGCAGTCGATAGGAAACCGGGGCGAGTGATTCCACTCTGGCCAGCCGTTCAATGAAACTCCCGGAGTCCATCGCCGAATGTTGTAGCAGCTCTTCGTTTCCGCCCAGCGTTTGGACGCTGGAGCCGGCGACTGTGTCACCGTCGAGCGTCAAGGTCAGCAGCAAACCGCCAGGCAAGCCCGGGAAAAACGGCCCGAAGGGCACATCAATCCAGTCCATCGGCAGGCCGTCACTACTGCGTGGTAGATCTTTGGTGACATCAATCATGGACATGAACGCCGTATCACCATGGTCCATAAGGCGGTGATCCATGCCGCTGTGATCGCCATCAGGATTTATACCAGCGTCCTCGTGGCTTTTGGTACCTTGGGACTCGCGTAGCTCCAGGTTCATGCCGCACTTGGGACAGGAACCGGGTTCATTCTGCTCGACCTCCGGATGCATGGGGCAGGTATATTTGGCCGAGGTATCGTGGTCCATGCCGTGGTGACCAGCATGATCCTGGTCTGATGTCGCATGCATATCCGCATCGACGATCATTTCTTGTTGATCGGTATGCGTATGCCCTGCGGGGGCCTGCGCCTCGCGTGCTACCAAGTTCATACCGCATTTGGGGCAAGATCCCGGTTCGTCCCGTACGACTTCCGGATGCATGGGGCAGGTATATTCGATACGCGCGTGCAGCATCGGTGCGTCGAAGTCCGCAACGTCTGAACGGAAGGCACCCTCGGCGAACGCAGTGCGTAGCCGGCGCACCCCCTTGATTAGATACTGTTGTGACAGGTTCTCCCTGACATCGGCCTCAGGTAACTGGTCCAGTTCGTCTGAACCAAGCACGAATAGCGCCCGTGGGCGCATCATCTGGGCGTAGATCACCGCGGCCGCCTCGCGCAGCGGCGGAGGAATGGCGCCGACTACCAGCAACACGCTGGCGTGGCGTGGGCTTGCGACAATTTGCATTCCCGCTGCTTCGATATCCAGTCCGTGAGCACGCGCAATGTCGGGGCCCGGCACGAGAAAAGCGCGGAGATCACGCGCCATCGCGAGAGCAGTCAGCCGACGCAGTCCGGACAATTTTCCATGACGGGCGCCGGTAATCATCTATTGTCTCCGCAGCGCACCCTGACTCCAGCCGTATAGCAAACCCAGAAACAGAATGGCCAGAAAGAATCCCATGTCGAGCAGAGCAACGATCCCCACCTGCTTGTACACCACTGCCCATGGATACATAAACGCCATTTCCATATCAAACGCCAAGAATAGCAACGCGTATCCATAGTAGCGTGCGTGATAGCGCACCCAGACCAGTTCGCGCGACAATTGGCCGCCGGTTGCGGGTACGTCCTTGCCTGGTTCCTGGCGCGCCTTGCCTAGGGCGCGGGCCAGCGCATACAGGCCCAGTACGAAACCGACTGTACCTATGGCCAAACCCAGCAACAACCCATACTGTTCCAGTGTGTTAATTTTGAATTTCCTCTTTGCCTACTCAACGCAATAGGCATAGTAAGACGATCGACAATAGCCAGAAGAACTCATGTAACTCCATTTTATGCGTACCAAGGCCGAGTTGTCGCAGCGGCTTTTCACTTTGCCGATTTGCTTAATCGGTCGGTACAAACATCTATGTTTCTGCGCTAACTAATAACCACATGCGACGCCTTGCAGATCCGGCGTGGTGCTGATAGGCGTAGCGTTCTTGGGTTATTCCCAACCTAGTCTACCGATCAGCTGAACTGATAAATGATTCTCCACTTTCGTAACGCCTTGCACATTTTTTGCAGCCAAGGCAAGTGCTTTTTGCTGTGCGGTCGATTCGACGAAACCCCAAAGATGGACGATGCCTTCTGCAACCACCACATTCATGAAGTTCGTGTTCAGACCAATGCGCTGGAATTCTGCTAACACGTCGTCCCGTATTCGCGCCGTATTTGGATGTGTGGCTTTCGCTGCCTTGCCGCCGCGTGCGACAAGTCCGTGCAGCAGATTTGCCCGACTCGCGATCCCGACGAGTTTGCCGCGGCGCAGCACCGGCACCCGCTTGATGTGATTGCGCTCGAGCAGCGTCGCGATCTTTTCGAGCGGAGTATTTTCATCAGCGGTAATCACCTTGCGCGTCATCACGTCGCGTGCCGTCAGACCGTGCGACTTGAGATATGTGCGGGCCCTGTCCTCCGGTCCATCGATCAGGTCGAGCCACCACGACCCCGATCCGTGGCCTTCCGTTCGTGACTCGGGTCGCCGCATGAGGTCGCCTTCACTCACCATGCCGATCACCTGTCCGCGCTCGTCGACCACGGGCACCGCGCTGATGCGGTGTTTTAGAAGCAACCGTGCGATCTCGCGTACGCTGGTGTCCAACTCGGTTGAAATTACCACCTCCGTCATAATATCTTTTATTTTCATATATTTACTCCAAGTAAAGTTGTTGTCCATCACTCTGGGCCCGCTTATTCCGGATTGAAGGCTTGCCCGAAAGAGATGGAGTTACTTTCCGCCGTTACGGCTTCGCCCGCATCAAGGTATCCATTTGTTTGCGCATTTCTTCGGTTTGCTTCCTTATTTCGGGATCGTTCATCGATGGGCGATCGATGAGCCCCGACATATGCCTCATGACGTCTGTCATATCTGCGAGCTTCTGTTTCATAAGTTTTCGTCTCTCCAGCGACATTTCGCCTTTCGCCATATCTTGTTCCATCTTGTTCATCTGTTTCGATAGATCACGCATGACGCCGCCCATCTCGCGATAGCGCTGCATTTCCGCCGTCACTTCATAGCCTGGACCGGTTGTGCGCCCGGCGTCCATCTTTCCGGACATGCCTTGTGCCAATGCAGAAGGTCCGGAGGCAGCCAATACCAGTGCAAAAGGGATTGCAATCGTGATGATACGTTTCATGTTGTGCTCCTTTTAGTGGTTAAAACGCCAAAAAACAATGATGCTCATGTGTAACGTCGTATTCAGTGGACGATGTGGGCGCCAGCATCCACACATGGTGCAGCCCGTGATCGCCGCCGCCGCGTCACTGACAAGGAAAACAGCTACTGTACCAACGTCGTCAATACTTGCCAGTTGCCGCAGCGGTGCGCGCGCCAAAGCCTGCGACATCAGGTCATTGAGTTGTTCGATGCCGGAGGCGGCATGAGTTCTGATCGGCCCGCAGGATATGGGATGCACGCGGATGCCGCGGGACCCGAGCTCGACCGCAAGATACCGCGCTGTGCACTCGAGCGCCGCTTTCACCGGCCCCATGATGCTGTAATGAGGAACCACTTCCTCGGCACCAAAGTAGCTCATGGTCAGTAAACAACCGCCATTGGGTATCAATGGTTCCGCGAGCTTCGCCATTCGTATGAACGAATGGCATGAGATATCCATAGCGCGCAAAAAAGAAGCCTGCGAGCAATCGACGACACGCTCGCGCAGGGATTGATTAGGCGCGATCGAATGCACCAGAAAATCAAGCAAACCCCATCGAGCCTTGATTTCGTGAAATACCGCTTCAAGTTGCCCCGGAATCTCTACATCGCACGGCATGATAATGTCGCTCTTCAATCCGACCGCCAGCGGGCGGACGTGCGGTTCGAATTTTTTGTTCCTGTAAGTAACCGCAAGCTTGGCCCCGGACAAATGCATGGCTTTTGCACAGCCGTAGGCGATGCTGTCGGCGTTGGCGATACTGACGATTAGGCCTTTTTTTCCTTTGAGATTTTGCTGTTCAGTCATATGAAATTATCCAATAGGTCACGTTTGCGGGCGGGGGGCGCATTCACAATCGAACCCCGTTCTTGGTTACCGGATTCACCGTGCGCAGCGGTATCCAGGCGCTAAGCACCACGCCGATCAGGAGCGCCCCCGAGGTGGCCCAGAAAAGGTCTGGGCCCATCAGCCCGAATCCGAGGCCTGCGACGACTGAGCCTATTGCCTGGCCCAGACTCGATGCCGCGGCCTGCTTCCCCAGCACGGTGCCCTGTGCGGTGCCGGCAGCCAGGGAAATCCGATAACTCATGATAGGCGCCAGTAATCCTGATCCTGCGGCAACCAGTCCGACCGCGACCAGGAGCCAGCCAAAGTCCAGGGCCACGGGAAGGAAAACCAGCCCGCCCGCCATGACCGCGAAGGCGGGTGGGGCGATGAAGTGGATGGGCAGTCGCTTGATCAGAAAAGGAAAGGCGAGCATCTGGGTCGCGATCATCACCAGCATGCACGCCACGAACATCTGACTGAGTCGATCTGGGCCGAAACCGAGAATTTTTTGTCCATGCAAAATGAGTCCGACTTCGAAGGCGCCCAAACCGAACATCATGAGTAGCGTCAACAGCAGGAGCAGGTTGACCGATCTTGAGTTATGCGCTGTAAAGGCTTTGTCGGTAAGCGGGAGTACCGCTGCGTTCCCTGCGTACTGGGGCATCTCCAGGTAGGTGAGGAGCCAAACCGCCGCGCCCAGCGCTGCCGCCACGAGGAAAGGCATTGAAACCAGGTCAATACCTGTGCGCCCGGAAAAAGAAGATAGCCATTGCCCGCTGGAGTCCGACAACCATCCGCCCAGCATCGGCCCCGCCAAGAAGCCGAAGAGCCCCGCCGTGCCCATCCAGGCAAACCGGCGAGCGCGCAATTCCGGCGCGGCCATGTCGGCGATGTAGGCCGAGGCGACGGGCAGAATTGACGAAGCGAATAATCCAGCCAGAATGCGCGTAGCGTAGGCAATCCACAGATTGGGGGAAAGTCCGAACGATCCCAGCATCACAACAAAGCCCCCCAAGCCAACCAGTATGACGGGCCGCCTGCCAACTTTATCGGACAGTCGGCCCCACAGCGGCGCAAACAGAAACATTGCGAATGCGTATACGCCGGTTATCATTCCAACATGCGAGGACAGCGATAATTTTCTCGAATCGACGAGCAGGCTTTCCAGGAAAAATGGAAGTATCGGCAACACAATGCCATAGCCCAGCGCCACCGCGAACACCGACGCGATGAGCCACAAAAAAGGCCCAGTGTTCAATGGTGAAATCAGGCTATTTGTCATAAGTGCCGTTCAAGAGCGGTTCGCATATCAAGATAAGAATTAATCAGTTGCTTACGACATTTGGCGCGATGAAGAATTCCTGCACTGCTCTGCGCTTGCCCAAGCCGGCCGAGTAACCATGCTCTTATTCAAGCTTATCTGGCTTCATTCCATGCTGGCGGTGATGTTTGATGAATTTCTCAGGCTCTGCCTCGAACGCCTGCCGGCAGTCCTCGGCGCAGAAGTAGTA
>JBBKXO010000236.1:0-11495 GCA_037969525.1 Burkholderiales bacterium
CCTACGTCGGCCGTCAGTTGCTCGACCTTGATTTTGGTGCCAGCGCTCACGCGATACTGTTTGCCGCCGGTCTTGACTACCGCATACATGGGAAACCCCTCTCGACTCGAACCACAGAAAGCCGCAAATTATACAAGTCTGTGGCACATCAGTCAAAACATCTGTATCGCCGGGATTTGGGGGATACCCCAGGAAAATCATGGATTTAAGTTTTCCGGCCGCGCAGGTTGGTTGGGGCAGGACGCCCCGCTTGCGGCGATATTGCTATCATGCGCCTTTTTCCTCCTGCCTCGTGTTTATCGAAGACCTAAGACAATTGCTCGCTGCCGACATGCACGCCGTGGACCGGGTCATCCGCGAGCGCCTGCACTCGGAAGTGGTGCTTATCCGGCAGGTTGCGGAGTACATCATTGGCGGTGGCGGCAAGCGGCTGCGCCCGGCGCTGGTGCTGCTGTCGGCGGGGGCGCTGGGTTACCGCGGGACCGCGCATCACACACTGGCTGCCGTAGTGGAATTCATCCATACCGCGACGCTGTTGCATGACGATGTCGTGGATGAATCAGCCTTGCGGCGCGGACGACCCACTGCCAATACGTTGTTTGGCAACGCGGCATCGGTGCTGGTCGGCGATTTTGTTTACTCCCGCGCTTTCCAGATGATGGTGCATGTCGAGGATATGCGCGTATTGCAGGTTCTGGCGGACGCAACCAACGTCATTGCCGAGGGCGAGGTACTGCAACTGATGAACAGCCGTAACGCCGACATTGATGAGACGAGTTACCTTCAGGTCATCCGCTACAAAACGGCCAAGCTGTTCGAAGCCGCAGGACGCCTCGGTGCCATGGTGGCGGGCGCGGCACCGGAAATGGAAGAGGCGATGGCTGCATATGGCGGCCATCTGGGCACGGCGTTCCAGCTTATAGACGATGTGCTTGATTACTCGGGCGATGCCGGCATGATCGGCAAGAATGTCGGGGACGATCTGGCGGAGGGCAAGCCGACGCTGCCGCTGATACGCGTGATGCAGCAAGGTACTGACGAAGAAGCCGGCCTGGTGCGGCGCGCCCTGGCGTCGGGGGGGCTGGCTGAACTGGACGGCGTGCTGGCGGCGATCCGCCGCTGCGGAGCACTGGATTACACGCGACGCCAGGCTGAGGCGGAAGCACAAGCGGCACGCGCAGCCTTAGACGCGATTCCGCACACGCAGTACCGCCATTCTTTGATACAATTGGCGTCGTTCGCGGTTACGCGAACGCATTGACGGAAGGGCACGTGCAACGTGCCCTTCTTGTTTGTGTCATTCGGGGTGTAGCTCAGCCTGGTAGAGTACTGCGTTCGGGACGCAGGAGTCGGAGGTTCGAATCCTCTCACCCCGACCACGATTTTCTGGAGACGATCTTAGTGATTATTCTCGGGACCGCGTGGTTTTCCTGATATTCAATTCCTATTTTCCCGTTACCATTGCCAATACCCGGTGCCCGCCCGGACGTGCGTCAGCAAGAACGATATCGCTGCGCTGGCTGCGGCTCGTGAGGGCTACAATTCGGCATCGTCTTCAGAAGGCGACGAATATGGTCCTGCAGGATATGAATGCCTTACATGCCATGTCTGAGTTGGCCGGTGTGTCAGGCCTGTGGTTTCGGTAATCCGGTAATCCTTAAGTCGGGGAATTGATGACCAAGATTCTGCTCATCGCAATCGCATTTGCAGTGGCGTTCTGGCTGTTGCGTGGTATGCGCAGGCGTGCGCAGGATGATGCGCATGCGCATGGTGAGCCGGGCGCCGAGGATATGGTGCGCTGCGCCCGGTGCGGAATTCATCTGCCTCGCGGCGAGAGTGTGGCGTCGGAGCAGCAATACTTCTGTTCGACTGATCACGAGCGGGAGTTTCTCAAGTCCCGCTGAACCGGCCTATGGAACCCACCGCGCAGCTGCTGCAGACTGAAACACGCCCCCAGGAAGGGGAGGGAAATCATCGCCCCCCGGATGCTTACTGGCGTTCTCTGCTGTTATTCAACGGCTATCGTGCGGCTGCAGCTGTGCTGCTGCTGATGGCGGGCAGCATCTGGGGCGACACGCTGCAACTAGGGTCACGGGACCCACGCCTGTTTCTGATCGTATCGGCGAGCTACGCAGCATTCGCGGTGGCGATGTTTGCGATGATACACACGCGCCAGCACTTTACCTGGCAGCTCGCAATACAGGTCGGCGGCGACATCGGCTTTGTCGTGTTGATGATGTATGCGAGCGGTGGCTTATCGAGCGGGCTGGGTTTGTTGTTGTTGACTTCACTGGCGGCAGCGGGTTTGGTGTCACGCGGGCAGTTGACGCTGTTTTTTGCCGCGATTGCGACCATTGCGGTATTGCTCGAACACACCTACGAAATTCTTAGTTTTTCCGAAAGCGGTGCCCAGTACGCACAGGCGGGACTATTGTCAGTGGCCTATTTTGCCATCGCCTGGCTGGCGCACACGCTGGCTAATCGCTCACTGGCCAGCGAGCAACTGGCTGCACAGCGTGAAATTGATCTTGCGAACATGGCCCAGGTAAATCAGCTGGTGATTCAGGACATGGAGCACGGCGTAATCGTTGTGGACGGTGAGGGCATTGTGCGCCAGGCCAATTCCGCCGCCGAGCGCATGATCGAAGGATTGCGCGGCGGCGGCGTTATCGCTCTGAAAGACCGGATACCGGCGTTATACATCCGCTTCGAATCATGGCTGCGTGACCAGAAGGGTTGGGAGACCCCGGATGCATTCGAACTCGGTTCCAGCCTGCGCGCGCGGCTGGTCCCGGTCGCACCGCGACGCGGCGCGGGCGCAGTGATTTTTATTGAGGACCTGGCGCGAATACAGGCGGAAGCGCGGCAGATCAAGCTGGCAGCGCTCGGCCGGCTGACCGCAAATATCGCCCATGAGATCCGCAATCCCCTGGGCGCCATCAGTCACGCTGCTGAACTGTTGCAGGAAGAGTCCGGGGTGTCGAGTGCGGCGCAGCGACTGACCACGATCATTCGCGACAATACGCGCCGGCTCGACCGTATGATCAACGATGTTCAGACGCTCAATCGCGGTGAACGTGCAAAACGTGAGCGCTTCCATCTGGCAGCGTACCTGCGCGCGTTCATTGAGCAGTTTGTTGCCACTGAAAATCTCGAAGGGGATATCTTTGACCTGCAACTCGCGATTGATCCCCATGTCATGTTCGACCGCGACCACCTGAATCAGGTGCTTTGGAACCTGTGCTACAACGCGCTGCGCCATTCGCGCCGTCGTTCCGGCAGTATCCGGTTGCTGGTAACCCGTGCCGCGAGGGGCAATGCGGTAAGATTGGACGTCGTTGATGATGGCGAGGGCGTGCCGCCGGAGTTCCGGGGCAATCTTTTTGAACCGTTTTTCACGACGTCACCTGGCGGCACCGGGCTGGGATTGTATCTGGCGCGGGAAATTTGTGAAGCGAACGGCTCAGTGCTCGAGTATGTGGAAACGACCGGTGGAGCGCGGTTTTCCATGACTTGCGCAGTAGGCTGAGGGGGGAGCAGTGGCGATAGGCCAGATACTGGTAGTGGATGACGAGGCGGATATCCGGGAACTGCTCAGCATGACGCTGATCCGGATGGGGCTGGAGCCGCATTGTGCCGGCAGCGTGTCCGAGGCACTGTCACTGCTGGGCCACAAAACTTTCGAACTGTGTCTGACCGACATGCGGCTGGCAGACGGCGACGGCCTGTCCATCGTAGAGCACATCACCAAAAATCATCCCAGCCTGCCGGTGGCCGTGATTACCGCGCATGGCAGCGCCGAGAATGCGGTTGCCGCGCTCAAGGCGGGCGCCTTCGATTATCTCGGCAAGCCGGTGTCGCTGGATCAATTGCGTGCGCTGGTGCGCTCGGCGCTGAAATTGCCACGCCCGGGGGGGAACGGACGCGGCGTGGATGCTGGCTCACCTGCGACACCGGGGGGGCCGTATCTGATCGGCACTTCACCGCAGATGGCGCAGGCGCGGCAGATGATCGACAAGCTGGCGCGCAGTCAGGCCCCGGTGCAGATTCGCGGGGAATCAGGTTGCGGCAAGGAACTCGCCGCGAGGCTGATACATCTCAATGGCGCACGTCGGGACGGGCCGTTTGTCGCAGTCAATTGCGGAGCCATACCGGAAAACCTGATGGAGTCGGAGTTTTTCGGTCACAAGAAGGGCGCCTTTACCGGCGCGGTTGCTGATCACGACGGATTTTTTCAGGCTGCCGACAGCGGCACCCTGTTTCTGGACGAGGTAGGAGATCTGCCATTGTCGATGCAGGTCAAGTTGCTGCGCGCGATTCAGGAAAAGCGTGTGCGCCAGGTCGGGTCAACCGGTGAGGCGCCGGTGGATGTGCGCATCATCAGTGCGACGCATCGTCATCTTGCCGACGAAGTCAAAAGTGGTGCTTTCCGTCAGGATCTTTATTACCGCTTGAATGTCATCGAATTGCGAATGCCGGCGTTGCGCGAACTGCGCGATGACATTCCCCGCCTTGCCGCGGAAATACTGGTGCGCCACGCGGCCGACGGGCGGGCGCTAAGACTGTCGCCGCAAGCTGAAACCGCGCTGCTGGCCTATCGCTTTCCGGGCAATGTCCGCGAGCTGGAAAACATACTGGAACGGGCGGTGGCGCTGGCGAGCGGGGACGAGATTGGCATCGATGACCTGCAATTGCCCGACGACGGAGTGGACGACCCGATGTCCGGGGAGGATACGGGTGGGGACGGACTGCCGTTGCCCGAGCGTCTGGAGGCGCTTGAACGCAAGGCCATACTTGAGGCACTCGAGCGGACCCGCTACAACCAGACTGCGGCGGCAAAACTGCTCGGCATATCGTTTCGCGCGCTGCGCTATCGCATCCAGCGACTCGGCATCAAGCAGGAACTTGATGTCCAGCCCTGAATCGCGGGCATGAACATCAGCGCTGAAGGGGTGGTCGAGGGAGCGCAGTACATAGCCTCACCGAACTGCGACGAGCGTCCCTTGGATGCGGCGATCGAATTGCTGGTGATCCACAATATCAGCCTGCCGCCGGGTGTATTCGGCGGTAATGCCGTGGTCGACCTGTTCACGAACCGGCTGGATCCCCAGGCGCATCCGTACTTCGAAGATATAGCTGCTCTGCGGGTGTCCGCGCATTTCTTCATCCGGCGTGACGGCGCGTTGCTGCAGTTCGTGCCGTGTGCGAGGCGTGCTTGGCATGCCGGACAATCACGCTGGCGCGACCGTGAGCGCTGCAATGATTTTTCGATCGGTATTGAACTCGAAGGTGCCGATGACGTTGCGTTCAGCGAGGCGCAATACTTATGCCTGGGTGCGTTGGCCAGCGCACTCTATGGACGCTATCCGATCGTTGCCAGCGTGGGTCATTCCGATATCGCCCCAGGGCGCAAAACGGATCCAGGCCCCTGTTTTGCGTGGGATCGCTATTTTCAGCAGCTGCCAGCAGAAATAATATATAAAAAACAATAAGTTAGATTTCTGATTCGAAAGGCACCCCCGCCTTCCGCCGGCTTCCCGCTTTTCCCCTGCATATCGTCGTATCCATGCTCGACCCGGGGAGTGATTGCCTACTTTTTGTGCAATAAATCCGGTGCTTAACGCTGTTTCCTGCTGTTTCTCAAGAACTTTTTAAAAAAGCTGTAAAACCTATTGCAGATTCAAAATGTGGCCACTAGAATTAGCCGAAATTATTATGCAAACCACAAGATATAGTGGTTTGTAGCAGTGGTCAGTCATCTGGGAGTTTTGGCGTTTCCGGGAAGGGGGTTCCCGGAAATAAAAATCATAAAAAAATCAAGGAGTTAATTATATGCATGTCGCTGTAGAGTCCACTCAAACCCGTGCTGTTCCGCAAACCACCCCCGCGCCTGAAGATGCTGAAAGGGAAGCCTTGTACGCCCAGTACAAGATTATTCGCCGCAATGGATCGGTAGTCGGATTTGCGCCAGGTAAAGTCGCCATCGCCATGACCAAGGCGTTCATCGCCGTCAACGGCGGACAGGGTGCGGCATCGGCGCGTGTGCGTGAGCAGGTGGCCGCGCTGACCGAGAGCGTGGTGGGTGCACTGATGCGCCGGCAACCGTCGGGTGGCACGTTTCATATCGAGGATATTCAGGACCAGGTGGAGTTGGCGCTGATGCGCATGGGCGAGCACCATGTTGCCCGGGCCTATGTGCTCTACCGTGAAGAGCGCGCGAAAGAACGTGCGCGCCAGCGCGAAGCACAACCGGCGGCTGTAGCGCAGCGTGAGCAGGTCATCAATGTCACGGAAGGCGGCGCAACGCGACCGCTGGATCTGCCGAGAATAACCGCGCTGGTCGAAAGCGCCTGCGCCGGCCTGGGTCGCGATGTCAGCGCCCAGCCTATCCTCGACGCGATGTACCGCGATCTCTACGAAGGCGTGCCCATAGAAGAAGTTCGCAAGTCGCTGGTGCTCGCAGCACGTGGCCTGATTGAGCAGGATCCGGGCTATAGCTATGTCACCGCCCGCCTGCTGCTGCATACGCTGCGCCTGGAAATTCTGGGCGAGGAAGTTACGCAGGAGGACATGACCACCCGTTACGCCGCATACCTGCCGGAGTTCATCAAAAAGGGCATCGCCGCCGAACTACTGGACGAACGCCTTGCCGATTTTGATCTGCAGGCGCTGGGTTCGGCCATGGATGCGCAACGGGATCTGAAATTTGCCTATCTCGGTTTGCAGATACTCTATGACCGCTATTTTCTGCATATCGACGGTCAGCGCATCGAACTGCCGCAGATTTTCTTCATGCGCGTGGCGATGGGGCTGGCGCTGAACGAATCCGAAAGCTGCCGCGAGTCGCGCGCCATCGAGTTCTACAACGTACTGTCGAGTTTTGATTTCATGAGCTCGACGCCGACCCTGTTCAATTCAGCGACCCGGCGCTCGCAGCTCGCCAGCTGTTATCTGACCACGGTTTCCGACGACCTCGACGGCATTTACGAGGCGATCAAGGAAAATGCGATGCTGCAGAAATACGCAGGCGGTATCGGCAATGACTGGACGCCGGTTCGTGCACTGGGTGCCCATATCAAAGGCACCAACGGCAAGTCGCAGGGCGTAGTGCCATTCCTGAAAGTGGTCAACGATACAGCGGTGGCCGTAAACCAGGGCGGCAAGCGCAAGGGTGCTGTTTGTTCCTATCTGGAATCCTGGCACCTGGATATTGAGGAATTCCTCGAGCTGCGCAAGAATACCGGCGACGATCGCCGCCGCACCCACGACATGAACACCGCCAACTGGGTGCCGGATCTGTTCATGAAGCGGGTCATGGAAAACGGCGGTTGGACGCTGTTTTCCCCGTCCGACGTGCCGGATCTGCACGAAAAATGCGGCAAGGCATTTGAGAAAGCCTACGTAGAATACGAGGCTAAGTGCGCTCGCGGCGAAATGAAGCTTTTCAAGAAGATTCCCGCCAACCAGCTGTGGCGCAAGATGCTGACCATGCTGTTCGAAACCGGGCATCCGTGGATTACGTTCAAGGATCCGTGCAATTTGCGCTCGCCGCAGCAGCATGTCGGCGTGGTGCACAGCTCCAACCTGTGCACGGAAATCACACTTAATACCGGTAGCGACGAGATTGCCGTCTGCAATCTGGGGTCGGTAAATATGCCGGCGCATCTTGACCTGTCCACCGGCCTCCTCGATATGGAGAAACTCAAGCGGACGGTGGGCACGGCAATGCGCATGCTTGACAACGTGATTGACCTCAATTTCTATAACGTCAACAAGGCGCGCAACTCCAACTTCAAACATCGTCCGGTCGGCCTGGGGATCATGGGTTTCCAGGATTGCCTGCACATGCTGCGCATGCCGTACGGTTCGCCTGCCGCGGTGGAATTCGCCGACCGTTCGATGGAGCAGGTTGCCTACACTGCGTTTTCTGCATCAGCCGATCTGGCCGAGGAGCGGGGACCTTACTCGACATTCAAGGGCTCGCTGTGGGAGCGGGGCGTGATGCCGCTGGATTCAGTCAAGCTGCTGGCCGATGAGCGTGGTGGCTACCTCGAGTGTGACATGACTGCCACTCTGGACTGGGCAGGACTGCGCGACCGTATCCAGCGCGTCGGCATGCGCAACTCGAACTGTCTGGCGATTGCACCCACGGCGACGATTGCCAATATTACCGGCCTGTCGCAATGCATAGAGCCGACGTACCAAAACCTGTATGTGAAATCGAACCTGTCCGGTGAATTCACGGTCGTCAACGAATTCCTCGTGCGCGACCTGAAGAAACTTAACCTGTGGGACGAGGTGATGATTTCCGACCTCAAATATTTCGATGGTTCGCTGGCGAAGATCGACCGGGTGCCGCCTGACGTGCGCAGTCTGTATGCCACGGCATTCGAAATGGATGCGAGCTGGCTGGTTGAGTGCGCAGCGCGCCGGCAGAAGTGGGTGGATCAGTCGCAGTCACTGAATATCTACATGGCGGGCGCTTCGGGCAAGAAGCTTGACGACACCTACAAGCTGGCCTGGTTGCGCGGCCTGAAGACCACTTATTACCTGCGCACGCTGGGTGCGACTTCAACCGAGAAGTCGACATCTAAGGCCGGCCAGTTGAATGCGGTGACGTCGGATGGCGGCGCAGCGGGGGAGCTTGATCAGGCCAAGGCCTGCTCGATACTCGATCCCGAATGCGAGTCATGCCAGTAGTCAGCAGGCAGAACCAGCAAGGCGCGAATCAGGGAAGAAGCAGTAAAAAGTCAGGCAAGGGACTGAAACAGTGAACAGCAGTTGTTGGATCAGGGTTTGCTTCACCGGTAGGGCAGCGGTTTCACCGATAACAATAATCAAGAGCCGCCGCCTGCTCCGGAAGGTGTCCACCCACAACGCTAATAAAGGAGACTGAATATGCTGCAATTTGAAGGACCGGGGGCCGCCGCTGGGCTGGCCAGACAACCCGCAAAGGCTGATCGTGCGCCGTCGCAGGAGCCCGCAGTAGAGGAACTCCGGCGCGTCAACGTCGCCGACAAGCGGGTGATCAACGGCCGGACGGACGTCAATCAGCTGGTGCCGTTCAAATACAAATGGGCATGGGACAAGTACCTTTCGGCCTGTGCCAACCACTGGATGCCGCAGGAAATCCAGATGAGCAGGGATATCGCGCTGTGGAAAGACCCGAATGGTCTGACCGAGGACGAGCGCCGCATCGTCAAACGCAATCTGGGATTTTTTGTCACTGCGGATTCACTGGCCGCGAACAATATCGTACTCGGCACCTACCGCCATATCACCGCCCCTGAGTGCCGTCAGTATCTGTTGCGCCAGGCGTTCGAGGAGGCCATCCACACCCATGCCTACCAGTACATCGTGGAGAGCCTGGGCCTGAATGAAGGCGAAATATTCAATGCCTACCATGAAGTTTCTTCGATTCGGGACAAGGACGAATTTCTTATTCCCTTTATCGACGTATTGACCAATCCGCTGTTCAAGACCGGGACGCCGGAGAACGACCAGAAACTGCTGAAGAGTCTGATCGTGTTCGCCTGCCTGATGGAGGGGCTGTTCTTCTACGTCGGTTTCGCTCAGATACTGGCGCTGGGCCGGCAGAACAAGATGACCGGCGCTGCCGAGCAGTACCAGTACATTTTGCGCGACGAGTCCATGCACTGCAATTTCGGCATCGATCTGGTCAACACCATCAAGCTCGAAAACCCGCACCTGTGGACTGCGGAATTCCGCGAGGAATTGCGTGAGCTTTTCCACAAGGGGGTGGCCCTTGAATACAAATACGCCGAGGACACCATGCCGCGTGGCGTGCTGGGACTCAACGCGGCGATGTTCAAGGAATACCTGCGCTTCATTGCCAACCGCCGCGCCCAGCAGATCGGGCTCGAAGTTTTGTACGAGGGCGCAATCAATCCGTTCCCGTGGATGGCGGAAATGATCGACCTGAAAAAGGAACGCAATTTCTTCGAAACCCGTGTCATCGAGTACCAGACCGGGGGCGCACTGTCTTGGGATTGATGTTCTACGCAAGTCTGGCCTATGGAGACAGACACGAACCATGCGATTGACAACGCGGGGGTTCCGCCTGAACGCGGAATTCCGTGCTAAAGGCGCAAGTCACAAGGCGGCGCATTGCCTGGCGGATTACACCGCAGGGCGGCGCCGCAGTTTTTTTCCCGGATTTCAACGACCGTAACCTTGGAGGGACCCACCCTTGGCACTCAGTCTGAAGTTCCGGCGTTACCGCAGCCGCAGGACCCATTTGCACACCGTTACCGAGCTACGGGCGGAAGACAACTGTACGCTCTGGCTGCGCTTTGATGACGGCCTGGAAGGGCACATCTATCTGGGCGATCTGGTGGAAGAGACCGCAATGGAAGTGCTGTCCGATGCTGCGTTATTCCGCCGCGTCGCATTTGATCCGGTATCCAATGTGCTGACCTGGAGCGGCGGCATAAGGATTGATCCGGACATGTTGTACCGCAGTCTGGCGACTAAGGCCGGTGCTGTTTTGCACTAAGTGTAGGAACGGAAGCAGGCAGGAAAGGCGCGCGTCGAGGACTAAAGGCGCGCATGAAGCGCGGATTTCCCGAAGGGGAACGCGCACGACAGGTTGACAGTGAAGGAGGCTCGCATGGCTAAGTCGAAAAAGGCGGCGAAAAAGAAGGCGGCGAAGAAAAAAGTGACCAAAAAAGCGATCAAGAAAAAGATTGCGAAGAAGAAAGTTGTCCGGAAAGCTGCAACCAAGAAAACTTCCAGCCGGAAGACGGGCAAAAAAAAGCCGGCCCGAAAGCCGGCGAAGAAAAAAGCAGTCAAGAAAAAGCCTGCCGCCAAAAAGCGGGCAGCTGCCGTAAAGCCGTTACCCCGGACTATGCCGGGACCAGCTCCGATAGCGCCCCGTCCAATTGCGATTCCAGGTGCCTGGCCGTTTCCGATGGGAAACAAGCCCTGACATCTGCGCCATGCGACGGAATCGGTCTCGGGAGAAGTCCGATGCCCGTCGCGGGTGGCGGTTCGCAACCGCGGACAGCAGGGCTGTAAAGATACCCAATCCGTTCCGGCGGGGCAAGGCGCTGGAGGCCCTGCATGGCACAGGGACTTAGTAAAACATATTAATAATCAACTAGTTACATTCTAAAAATAATTCTCTCCCCGCGGGCTGCCGCCCAGATTGCGGACTCGCCTGCCCCCTCATGGGCCCCAGCCCAGGCTGCAGTGCCGCTGGTTTTTTAAGGGCACGAGCCCAGGCATGTTCCAGGGCATTACACTGCGGTAGTCAGCAACCGAAAGTAAAACCGAACGATGAAACTGCTCACGCAAATGTTGAGTTGTTGCGCGCTGCTTGCGGTTTTTTCCGCCAGCGCTGCTACCCCCGCAGTGCAACTGCATTCGACCAAAGGCGACTTCGCTGACATCAAGGAACGCGTAGTCATGGCGCTGGAGAATCGCGGCCTGACGATAAACAACACTGCGCATGTAGGCGAAATGCTCGATCGTAC
>JBBKXO010000237.1:0-4170 GCA_037969525.1 Burkholderiales bacterium
AGGCGGGCGGCGATGCGCGCATGTTTTTTCATCGGATATACCGGCCCTCGTGGATGTGGCGCTTGCTGCAACCCTGGGCGCATACGCGATACCAAAGCCAGCGCCATGACGTGAGTTGCGATCATGTGGATTGCGAGTGCGTCTGGTGTCGCTGCGGAGGCGCAATTCCGTAACTTGCTTATAACAATTACCGACTCTCAAGTGGCACAAAAGACCGGGAGACTGTCATACCGCGAAATGATTTTCTGCTGTCTCTATGGAAGGATACCTCCTACGACAGCACCTTAACCTGAAAGGAATACAACATGTTTGGATATGATCATGGTGGCTGGATGTTTGGCGGTGGTTTGGGAATGATCCTGATATGGCTGGTGCCGATTGCCCTGGCGATTTGGTTCTTCAGTACTTTGGGCAAGCGTTCCGGACAGAATCCCACTGAAAAAACCGCGCTCGATATACTCAAAGATCGCTATGCCCGGGGCGAGATCGAGCAAGATGAGTTCGAGCAAAAGAAGCGCCATGTCAGCGCTTAGGCTTAGTCATCAACTCATGAATGAGTGCGCGGCTTTGGCCACGCGGGATACAGGCAACTAAAGTGTCCTGCCGAATTCAGAAGATAAACTGATGTGCCATTTTCTTCTTATCCTTCCGCTATTGGCGTTGCCTATTTTCTGGTTTGTTCCGTTGTCGGTAGCGCTGCCCGCATACAGCATAGTAGCGGCCCTTTCCATCATGATCTATTGGTATGCGATACAGGCCATGAAGCTGCCCATCCAAAATGGTACCGAGGGCCTGGTGGGCGAAATTGGCGAAGCAATTGAAACCCGCAATGAAATCCTGCTGGTACGTATACACAACGAGATATGGCAAGCGGTGCCGCTGAAAGATTCGTTATGTGTAGGCGATCGTCTTGAAGTTGTCAGCGTTGAGCGCAGAATGCTTCGGGTAAAAAGTCTTGAAACAAACGCCTGATATGTCATCACGGCGCGTCACATTGCCATCATCAGAAAGATAACCATTGCGAGAAGGACTGAAAAAACGCCGGCTCTGGTTAAGTTAGCGTTCAAGCAGAAACCAAGGCAGAACAATGAATAAGATTTTTAACGATCGTGAGAATGCCATACAGGAAATGGCGCAACCGGTTTCCGATCCGGAGCGCAGGAAAATACTTTTGGCGGCAACCAGCGTCGCAGGTGGGACTGCGCTTGCCGCGGCGTCCATTCCATTCATCATTTCGATGAATCCGAGCGAACGGGCGCGAGCGGCGGGTGCGCCTTTGACAGTCGATTTCTCCCATCTCGCGCCAGGTATGCAAACCACAGTGGAATGGCGTGGTAAACCGGTATGGATTCTGCGCCGCACCGACGCGATGCTGAAGTCACTGCAGGTCCCTCGACATCAGGCGAAACTCGCTGATCCGGAGTCCGATGTAAAAAGCCAACAGCCCGCCTACGCTCAAAACACCAACCGCTCGGTCAAACCAGAGCATCTTATTGTCGTGTCACTTTGCACACACTTAGGGTGCATACCAACGTTTCGTCCGGGAGTTGCCGATAAGGATCTGGGCGCCGACTGGGACGGCGGTTATTTCTGTCCATGCCACGGCTCCAAGTTCGATTTTTCCGGACGCGTGTACCGCAACGTGCCAGCACCGACGAACCTCGTCATACCACCCCATCATTATTTAAGTGAGACGACGGTAACCATCGGCGAAGACCCGGGGAGCTCAAAAGCATGACTGCGGTCACGACGCCTCGTGTTTCCGGGCTCCCTCACAGCCGTTACCCATGGTACGTACGGTTGATTCTGAAGCTGCAGCAACGCAAATATGGCCGCGCGCTGGAGCCAACACTGCTGTGGGGTCGAATGCCGCAGTCGTTTCTCATGCTGACCCTCCTCTATCGATCAATTGATCGGGCAAAATCTCCCCTAAAACCGGAACTGCGGTCTTTGGTTCAGGTGCGCATCTCGCAAATCAATTGGTGCAATTTTTGCGTTGATTTGAATTCTGCTGCGGCCATCGAACGACACAGCACCCCTGAAAAACTCGCAGCTCTACCCCGGCACACATCCTCACCGATCTTCAGCGCCCGCGAGCGAGTGGCCCTCGCCTACGCGGAAGCCGTCACCGACCCGGCGCAGCGCATCGACGACACATTATTCACACAGTTACGCCAGCACTTCACCGATCAGGAAATCGTGGAACTCACTGCGTTAATCGCCTTCCAGAACATGTCGAGCAAGTTCAATGCGGCGCTTGGCGTGCCTGCGCAAGGATTTTGCGCGACCCAACCGCCGGTACCGTCCGCCGCGACACGAGCAGAACCAGACCAACGGAATTGAAATGAATAGCGCCAAGCAAAACACGAATGTACCCGCGGCACCCGGCAGGTCCGTCATCCGCGTAGTGATGTATTCAAGCCTGCGGCGAGCGATGGGCGCGATGTCGGCCGCCGAGGTTTCACCTAATCACAAATGGAGGCATCAAATGAAACGGTCAAAACTCTTTGCGCTTCTTCTCCTGGCGCCACTCTCTCTGCCACTCCTGGGCGCCGCGCCGGCCGACCGGGACGGCGAGCACGGCAAGATGATCGGCGGGCAAGCGGCCCCCAAGAAAGAACCAGAACTCAAGACCTTGGATCAACTCCGCCAGGAAATAAAGGCGTTGCGAGGACGGGTGGTAGTCCTGGAGGCGCTGAAACCCATGTTTACGAACTTTATGCCGAACTACTCCGAGAGGTTCCACGTGATGCACCGCGCAGGCGACGCAGGCGACTGGGCCGTCGTGGCGCATGAGATCGATGAAATGCAGCGACTGACGCGCGTCTCGAAGTACATCGATCCCAAACTCGGCGGCCTGATGCAGGGATTCATGGACGGCAATCTTCGCAGGCTGAGGGAGGCGGCGGAACACGGGAACCCGAATTCATTTAAGGCCGCCTTGAAGGACACCGTGGCAAGCTGCAACGGTTGCCACCAGGCGAGCGGTAGCGCGATAGCGGTGACGCTGAACGTCGATGAGAACATGAGCATGCGCCATCCCCACGCCATCAAGAAGTCGGACATTCCCAAGGATCATGGTCACTGATCACGAGCGATTCAGTCATGCAAAAAGCATTTGAGATTATCGGAGCTGGCCCCGCGGGTCTCGCTGCAGCCATCACCTTCGCGCGAGCCGGACGCCGGGTGATCGTGCACGAGGCACAGAAGGAAGTAGGCCATCGCTTTCGGCGCGATCTGCAAGGGATTGATAACTGGACCACGCACGGGGATGCGCTCGCGGAACTTGAGGGAATGGGAATTACGACAGCCTTCGAAAAGGTCTCCTGTTTCAATGGCACCGCATTCGACGATCGGAAGCGAGCCTATCCGGTCAACAGTCGCTTGCCGATTTTCTACATGGTCGAGCGCGGATCCGGAACGGGCACCCTGGACACGGCGCTGCTCACGCAAGCGCGTGACTTGGGCGTCGAGGTGCGTTTCGACGACCGACGCGGATCGCTGCCGGGTTCGGGCGTTCTCGCGGCAGGCCCCCGGGCCGCCGACGCCATAGGGGTCGGCTACCATTTCGAAACCGACATGCCGGACGGCTTTTGGCTTATCTGTGACAACAATCTTGCGCCGCACGGCTACAGCTACCTGCTCGTAATGCGTGGGCATGGAACGGTCAAGAGCTGCATGTTTTCCGGCTTCAAGCAGGAGCACATCTACGTGGAACGCACAGTCGCTGCGTTTCGCCAGCTCGTCGGACTCGAGATGAAGAACCCACACCCGCACGGCGGCGTGGGGAACTTCCGTGTCCCGGCATCAGCCTGTTCCGGGATGCACCCCATGGCTGGCGAACAGGCCGGATTCCAGGATGCGCTCTGGGGCTTTGGAATCCGGCTTGCTATCCGCTCAGGCGTGCTCGGTGCGCGCAGCCTGATCGAGGAAACCGACTATGACACGGTGTGGCGCCGCGAGCTGGAGCCATGGGTGCAGACGTCCATCGTCAACCGCGCGCTCTACTGCCTGATCGGGAACCCCGGCTATCGCTGGCTGCTGCGCGCGCAGGCGGGCGGCGATGCGCGCATGTTTTTTCATCGGATATACCGGCCCTCGTGGATGTGGCGCTTGCTGCAACCCTGGGCGCATACGCGATACCAAAGCCAGCGCCATGACGTGAGTTGC
>JBBKXO010000238.1:0-9058 GCA_037969525.1 Burkholderiales bacterium
AGATTTGCGGCATGTGCGGGGCGATATGGCGGGTCAGGATGATATCGGTCATGCGCCGGAAGTTGATGCCGAGATCCTCGGTCTTCTGGCCATCCTCTACGCAGAGATCGGCGGTGACGCGTGCCAGCAGTTCATGCACCACCAGCCGCTCCGGGCGGAAGGCCACCAGATCCTCCATGCCGAGGCCGGTGAGGTCGGCGAGTTCGCGGGCATGGTCCAGGGTGGTGAATACATATTCCGGACGGTAGACGGTCGCCAGCGGCAACAGCTGCGCGGGCAGCTGCGATTGCAGTCCGGGATTCCATGGCCCTTCGGGAGCGGCTGCAGCGGAGTTGGGGGGCGGCGGATTCGTCATGGTGTGAGTGGTCAGTTTACGCTGTGGAGCAGGCCGTTGCGCTCACCGGTAGTCTTGATCAGCGTGCATTGCGCCGCGGTGAGTTCAGTATTTTGCAGCGCTGTCGTTTCGTTCATCAGGTTGCCGGCCGTGAAGTTGTGCGTGCCGCTGTCCATCAATACATGCGCCAGTTCGTGAGCGATGACGATGCCCAGGTCGCGCGTGCCGCGGGCGATCCATACCGTGTCTGTGAGCTCGGGCCGGTTGCGGCTGTTGCCGCGACCGATGGCTTCGGCGTCGAAAGCCGGCGTCTGGCGGGTGTCCGCGACGAAATAGAGCGTGGGTCTGGGCAGCGCCAGCACGCGCGCCAGTTCACGCGAGCGCGGCGTGTGGAAGTCGCGGTGGCTGTCGGGCACGGCAATCAGCAACAGCTCGGCGCGCTGGGTGCGGATGCCGCATTGCGCGAGGATCTGCGCCGCTTGCCGCACCGCGGAAATAATTTCAGTAGCGGACCACGCCGCGATGTTGGCGATGCTCAGTGTGAGCGCATGCGTGACTGTGACAGCGGAATGCGGATCAGTATCATGGATCGCTGATCGACTCTCGATGTGGATCTGAGGCCCATCCAGCGCGTACGCTGATGGTGCCAACGCCAGCGTCAGGGTCAGCAGCACCGATTGCAGACGTCCTGGCGGCGGCCGAATCAGGGTCATGTGCCGGTCCCGCAGCGATATGCTGAAAAATTAGGCAATCTAACGACAGCCGGGACTGGGCGCAGGTTAATGCCGGTATTTTTAGGGTTGCTCACAGACATATCCACAGAAATTGTGCATCCTTTTTTACACCATGCACCGGAATGGTGAACTTTGGCGGGCCTGTTGCGGATCATTTGCTGCTGCAATTTTTTTTGGCTTGAACGCAGCTTTATATCCCCACTGGGAAAGTGCTAAATAATTATTTAAAAACAATAACTTACAGCATGAAAAAATGAGGCGATAAAAGCTCAGTTTAGTCAATTACTTAGCGGTGGTTTGCCCCTGACCCCAGTAGCCACCCGGGCCGGGGATTGACAGCGGGGCAGACGTTTCGTAGTTAACGGCGGCGTTCACCCCGATTAAAGATATCAACATGCGGGACAGGGTGGCTGTCAAGGGTGCGGAACGGGCTTGCAGCACGGTTCAGAGGCTGCGAACGAAGCTTTCGATGCCCTTGAGCAGCATTTCCACGGCGATTGCGGTCAGCACCAGGCCCATCAGCCGGTCGAGCGCGGAGAGTCCGCGCCGTCCGACCATGCGAGCGATGCGTCCGGCGGCGAGCAGCAGCACCAGCGTGATCGCGCTGGCGACGCTCAGCGCGAGGATCCATTCGGGCAGGCGTTCGGGTGCGCGCGACACCAGCAGCACGATGGTGGCGATCGCGGACGGGCCTGCGATTGACGGGACCGCGAGCGGCACGATGAAGGGTTCGCCTTCGACGCCGTCATCGGTGCCGAAGACCCCTTCGGGATGGCGGAAGATCAGGCGCAGCGCGATCAGGAACAGGATGACGCCGCCGGCGATATTGAGCGAGATTTCCGACAGTCCCAGCAGATCGAGGATCCAGCGGCCGAAAAAGACAAAGAACAGCAGCAGGCCGAAGGCGATGGCGCATTCCCGCATGATGACGCGGTTGCGCCGTTCCACCGGCACCTGCTGCAGCAGCGACACGAATATGGGAATGTTGCCCACTGGATCCATCACCAGCAGCAGGATCACGACCGTGGAAGTGAGTGAGAGGTCCATACGGCAAGTGTAGCGGCAAAACCGCGACGGCCGAATGGCCACGGCCCGGACGCACCGCTACGGGCGCGGCTAGAACCCGAACAGGTTGCGCCGGGCGTGCAGCAGGTGGGCGAGTATGGCGGCGCGCGCCTGATCAGCGTCACGGGCTTTCAGCGCCTGGACGATGGCGCGGTGTTCTGCCTGGTATTTGATGCGCCGCTCTGGTGTGACCACGCGATCCTTCAGCTTGCCCCACTCGGTCTGGTGGCGCACGGCGGTCGCCATGTCAAAGACCCGGGTGACAAAGCGGTTGTGGGTGGCGGCGGCCATGGCCTGATGCAGCGCGGCGTCCCAGACTTCGAAGTCATCCAGTGTGGCGCCACGCTCGGCACGGTCGAGGCAGGTTTCCATGCGCTCAAAATCGGCGGGCGTGGCGTTGGTCACTATGAGTTCAGCCATGGCCGGTTCCAGGCGCATGCGCGCCTCCATCAGTTCGGCGGGACTGGTATGGGTGACGCTGTCGGCGGGAAAGCCGCCGGCATCGGCGAGAAAGGTGCCGCGCCCGACATGGCGGGTGATGGCACCTTCGGCTTCGAGCTGGGCCAGTGTCTTGCGCACGGTGTTGCGCGGCAGGGCGAAGCGGTTGGCCAGCTCGCGTTCGGTGGGCAGTTTGCCGCCGGGGCCGATGGTGCCCTGTGCCACGGCTTCGAGCAGGTAGGCACGGATATCCTGTGCGCCGTCGCGCTTGCCGCTGCGGCGGTGGCTGCTGGAATCGGAGCGGCGGATGGTGGTCATGGCAATTACGGCAGATTGTGCATCTTCAAACCAATTTGGTCAATTGGTTGGCTTATTATCTTATTTTCTCAACCAGCCCAATACCGGAATTGCTGAAGATTTGTAATTTCTCCTATGGTGCGCTGCGATAATGTGCGCATTGCCGGATGCCGCCTTGGTCAACCAATATGGCTGGATTGTTGACTATTGGTTGAACCAAGGCTAGCATTCCCGGCGTTGTCTGCGCATAGTGTGTAGCATGCACGCAGAGATACGCAGACACGCAGTCGGCAGTAATTCATCAAAATAATCATTGCGAGGAGACATGTCCGCAGCGGGTGACTCAGCGCCGGTCAGGCTGGCGATTATTTCCGAGGGCGTCAATGCGTGGCCGCTGTATGTTGCGCAGGGCCGCAAACTGTTCGAACAAGAAGGTGTCGCCGTCAAGGTGACCTTGACCGGTTCCTCAACCCACCAGCTGGAGCAGTTGCGCAGCGGTGGTTACGACATCGGCTTCCAGCAGTCCGACCACGTTGTGCGCGCCGTCGAAACCGGCAGTGATTTGTGCATTGTCATGGCCCAGGGTCATGCGCCCGAACTGTCGCTGGTGGTTGCGCCCACTATCAAGAGCTTTGCCGATCTGCGGGGACGCGATATTGCGGTGGATGGCGCGAACAGTGGTTACGCGCTGGTATTGCGTAGATTGCTGGCAGAGCATGGCCTGCAGAAAGACGATTACCGCTTCGTCGAAATCGGCGGCTCACAGGAACGCTACGACGCAGTGAAAAGCGGTCGTGCGGTCGCCAGCTGGCTTAATCCGCCGTTTGACCGCAACCTGTTCGCAGCCGGCTTTGCTTCGCTGGGCACGACCACCCAGTTTTTTCCAGCCTATCCCGGTTCCATAGCCGCCGCGCGGCGGGAATGGGTGGCGCAGAATACCGATCGCCTGGTGGCCTTCATCCGTGCGTTCCGCGGCGCCTGCCTCTGGCTGAAGGATCCCGCGAACAAGGCGGCGGCCATCAAGCTGTTGCCCGAGCGCCTGAAAGTTTCGCCGGAGCTCGCCAGCCGCGCCTTCGATGCATTCGTCAGTAAAGCGCTGCCCTCGATTGATGCCGCCGGCCTGCAGCAGGTCATCGATGTGTACTGGGATGCCGAAGGCCTGGCCGCGCCCAAGGGTGTGCCGGCGAAATACATGGATTTGTCGTACCAGCAGCGCGCAGGACTGTAAGTATCGAAAATGAGTCGGGACCACATCGGCCTAAATGGAGAAGACCATGCGTAAATTGCCAGTGCTAGTGCAGCTAGTCGTGTTTAGTACCGCGTTGATTGCACTGCCGGCGATGGCAGCCGAATCGGCCGACAAATTTCCGTCGAAGCCGATCCGCATCATGGGGCAGGGCGCGGGCAGCACTGCGGATTACCTGTCGCGCTACATCGGTCAGCGGTTGACCGAACGCTGGAGCCAGCCGGTGGTGATTGATAACCGTGCAGGTGCCGGCGGCACATTGTCGGCGGAAGTGGTGGCCAAGGCCGCCCCCGATGGTTATTCGCTGGTGATGGGGCATGCCGGGCCGATGGTCAGCGCCGTGTCACTGTACAAGAACCTGCCGTACGATCCGCTGAAGGATTTTGCGCCGCTCACCAAAACCGCCACCGGTGTCACCGTGCTCGTCGTGCATCCGTCAGTGCCGGTCAAGAATGCGCGCGAACTGGTGGCGCTGGCCAAGCAGAAGGATTTGTCTTACGCCTCCGCGGGCAACGGCACGATCAGCCATCTGACCGGCGAGTTGTTCAAGCAGGTGGCCAAGGTCAACGTGCAGCACATTCCGTACAAGAGCGCGGGTTTCGCGCTGACATCCATATTGTCGGGAGAAACGCAGGTGTCATTCCTGTCGCCGATTACCGCGCATGCCCAGCTCAAATCCGGCAAGGTGCGTGCGTTGGCGGTGTCGAGCAAGGAGCGTTTTATCGGCGCGCCCGATATTCCCAGTGCGACTGAAGCCGGGCTGGACGGCATGGAGGCGCAGTTATGGTTCGGGCTGTTTACGACGGCGAAAACACCCAAACCCATACTGGCCAAGCTGCATCGTGAAATCACCAGCATATTGAATACGCAGGAAGTGAAAGATGCCATCCTGCTGCGTGGTGCAGTGGTCGCGCCCACGACGCCCGAGGAATTGCATGCCTACGTCAAAAGCGAACTGGCGAAGTGGACGCCGATCATCAAGGCCGCAGGTATCAGGGCAGATTAAATTGTAAGTAGTTGATTTTATTGGAGAATTTAGTATGGCACGTAAAGCCAAATCCAAGGCCGTAGAGCCGAAAAAGATCAGGACCGCGAGTATCGATGCCAACGTCGGCATTTCCACGGCGCCCGATGTGCTGTTTGATCCGGCTGATCCCGGTCATCGCTGGGAGCGTCCGCTGCAGGCGCCGGGCCGCATGCAGGTCGATTTCGAAGAGCGCGTGAATTTCCAGCGCCTGCATGAATACCGTCTGGCACGCACCCGCAATGCACTGGCGAAATCGAAACTCGGCGCGCTGCTGGTGTTCGACCAGATCAACATGCGCTACATCTCGAGCACGGTGATCGGCGAATGGGCGCGCGACAAGCTGACGCGCTGGTGCCTGTTGACCGGCAACGGCGAGCCGTGGGTATGGGACTTCGGTTCCGCAGTGCGTCATCACAAACTGTATGCGCCGTGGCTGCCGAAGAATCACAACATTCCTGGCCTCGCCGGACTGCGCGGCGCGGTATCGCCCAAGGTCGGCCTGTTCGAGGCCGCAGCGAAAGAGATCTACGACATCTTGAAGCAGGAGGGCGTGGCCGACATGCCCATCGGCATCGATGTGGTCGAGCCGCCGTTTTTGTTTGCATTGCAGAAGCTGGGCCTGAAAGTGATGGACGGGCAGCAGGTCATGCTCGATGCGCGCGAAATCAAGAGTCATGACGAGATCACGCTGCTCAACATGGCGGCGGCAATGGGCGACGGTGTGTATCAGGATATTTACGAGGCGCTGAAGCCGGGCGTGCGCGAAAACGAAATCGTCGCCATGGCGGCCAAGCGTTTCTATGAAATGGGCTCGGACTGCGTGGAAGCTGTCAACGCCATTGCCGGCGAGCGTTGCAGCCCGCATCCGCATAATTTCACCGATCGCATGATCCGCCCCGGCGATCAGGCGTATTTCGACCTGATCCATTCCTACATGGGCTACAAGACCTGCTACTACCGCACCTTCACGGTGGGCAGCGCGACGCCGGCGCAGCACGATGCCTACAAGAAGGCGCGCAAGTGGATGGATGACGCCATCGGCATGCTCAAACCGGGCGTGTCGACCGAAGCGGTCGCGAAAATGTTTCCGAAATCCACCGAGATCGGTTTCGAGACCGAAATGTCGGCCTTTGGCCTGAACTTCTGTCACGGCCTGGGGCTGGGTCTGCACGAACGGCCGCTGATCTCGCGGCTGAATTCGTTCAAAGATCCGTACGAGCTGAAGGCGGGCATGGTGTTTGCCGTCGAAACCTTCTGCCCGGCCAAGGACGGTGTATCGGCGGCGCGCATCGAAGAAGAAGTGGTGCTCACACCCGACGGCGCGAAAATCATCACGCTGTTCCCGGCGCAGGAATTGCCGATTGCGAATAAGTACTGAACACTTTTTTTACCGCCAAGATTCTTTTTAATACCCGCTCGACGGGTACGCCAAGAGCGCCAAGAAAACCGATAAAACTTAAAAACGGAAAAGTTTTCGTTTTTGATCTTCTTGGCGCTCTTGGCGACTTGGCGGCTAATAGAATTTTAGCGTCTCGGCGGTGAACGAATTTAAACGAGGGATCAATTGACTACCAAAGCAAAATCCAAAAAACCTGCCGTTGCGGACGATGACATCGGCAGCGACATCCGGCTGGAGCTGTTCCGCATGCAGCTGGAACTGCGGCTGTGCGAAAAGCGCGCCTATGACCTGTTCCTGCAGAACCTGATTAAGGGCACCAGCCACTTGTCGCTGGGGCAGGAGGCGATCGCTGCTGCCTTTGGCGTGGCGATGCGTCCCGATGACTGGACGTTCTGTACCTACCGTGGCCATGCCCATACGCTGGCACGCGGCGCCTCGATGAGCGGCGTGCTCGGTGAGCTGATGGGGCGCGAATGCGGCCTGCTCGGCGGCAAGGGCGGCTCGATGCACCTGACCGATGTGTCCAAGGGCGCGATGGGTTCGTACGCCATCATCGGCGCGCATCTGCCGGTGGCGGCGGGCGCGGCGTGGAGCGCGCAATACCGTGGCACCGAGCAGGTGGCGGTGTGCTTCTTTGGTGACGGCACGACCAACATCGGCGCGTTTCATGAAGCGCTGAACTTCTCGGTGGTGTGGAAGCTGCCGGTGATTTTTGTCTGCGAGAACAATCTCTACATGGAATACACGCCGATCAGCGCGGTCACTGCCGTGGAACATCCGGCGGCGGATCGCGCCAGCGCCTATGGTCTCGAAAAAATAGTCGTCGATGGTAATGACGCCGACGCGATGTATCTCACGGCGAGTAAATACATAGCCCGTGCACGCAAGGGCGGCGGGCCGGCATTGATTGAAGCCATGACCTACCGCCATTCGGGGCATTCCCGCGCTGACCCGGGCAAATACCGGCCGGAAGGCGAATTGGAAAAATGGCTGGAGCGCGACCCGATCAAGATTTACCGCGAGCGCCTGCTCGGTCTGGGCATCGTCGAGGCCACACTCAATGACATCGAAGGTGAAGTGATGCAGCAGGTCAATGATGCAACCGAGACCGCCAAGGCATCGGCGCCGCCGTCGCTGGACGGCATCTATAAGCACGTGTGGGCCGACGGGGGTGCAGCATGGCGGAACTGACCTACCGCGATGCAGTGGCCGCGGGCATTGCCCAGGAAATGGAACGCGATGAGCGCGTGGTGTTCCTCGGCGAAGACGTGGCGCATGCCGGCGGCGTGTTCAAGGCGACCGTGGGCCTGCTCGACAAATTCGGACCCAAGCGCGTGCGCGACTGCCCGATTTCGGAGCAGGCGATTCTTGGTGCGGCGATGGGTGCGGCGATGACCGGCCTGCGGCCGATCGCGGAAATCATGTTTTCGGATTTCCTCGCCGTGTGCTGGGACATTGTCGCCAATGAAATCGCCAAATCACGTTACATGACCAATGGCCAGGTGCAGGTGCCGCTGGTGATCCGCACCGCCAACGGCGCCGGTTCGCGCTTCGGTGCGCAGCATTCGCAGTCGGTGGAGAACTGGGCGATGATGATTCCCGGCATCAAGGTCGTGGCGCCTGCGTTCCCGGCCGACGTCAAGGGTTTGCTGGCCGCTGCGGTACGTGACGATGATCCGGTTTTGTTCTTCGAACAGAAATCGCTGTATTCTTTTAAAGGCGAAGTGCCCGACGGCGAATATGTTGATGAACTGGGCAAGGCCCGCGTGCTGCGCCAGGGTAAGGATTGCACCATCGTCGCACTGGCGCTGATGGTGCACCGGGCGCTGGCGGCCGCGGAAATCCTCGAGAAGGAACACGGCATTTCGTGCACCGTGGTCGATGTGCGTTCGCTGGTCCCGCTGGATACGGTGACGATACTGGCCGAAGTTGCGCGCACCGGACGCCTGGTGACTGTCGAGGAAAATCCCCGGCTTTGCGGCTGGGGCGCGGAGATCGCGTCGATCATTGCCGATGAATGTTTCTGGGAACTCGACGGCCCGATCATCCGCATCACTACGCCGCATATTCCGCTGCCTTCGGCCGATCAGTTGGAAGACAACACCGTGCCATCGGTGGAGCGTATCGTGCGCGAGATCCGGGAAAAGATCGACTAAACCATGAACCGCCGAACCTTAACCGCCAAGACAGAACCTTCACCGCCAAGACGCCAAGACGCCAAGACGCCAAGAGCGCCAAGGAAAACACGAAAGATGAACAACCATTCACGATTCAGTTTGAGCGGTTTTTGTCAGGTTCTGGATTTTGCTTTTCTTGGCGCTCTTGGCGTACCCGTCGAGCGGGTATTAAAAAGAATCTTGGCGGTAAATGAATTTCAGGAGTCGTAAATGGATGTAATCATGCCGCAGCTCGGTGAAACCGTGACCGAGGGCACTGTGACCAAGTGGTACAAGAAAGTCGGCGACTCCGTGAAAGCGGACGAGACCCTGTTCGATGTGGAGACCGACAAGGTCAGCAC
>JBBKXO010000239.1:0-9540 GCA_037969525.1 Burkholderiales bacterium
GTAACGAACCTGCCGCTACGGCAATACATAATAATTACACTGAAACACCACTGTGCGCATTCTGCTCAGCAATGACGACGGCTATTTCGCGCCGGGCCTCGCCGCCCTGGAGCAGGCGCTTTCCGGATTGGGCACGGTCACCGTGGTTGCCCCCGAACGCGACCGCAGCGGGGCAAGCAACTCGCTGACTCTGGACCGGCCTTTGACCGTGCGGCGCGCCAGCAACGGCTATTATTATGTCAACGGTACACCGACAGATTGCGTGCATCTGGCGGTCACCGGATTACTTCCCGAGTTGCCCGATATGGTGGTCTCGGGTATCAACGGTGGCGCCAACATGGGCGATGACACCATTTATTCCGGCACGGTCGCGGCGGCGACTGAGGGTTTTCTGCTGGGTATACCGTCGATTGCCATATCGCTGGTCGCCGGAGAGTTGGAACATTTTGCTACTGCCGGACAGGTTGCCGCCGACCTGGTGCGACGTTTCGCACAACATCGCTTTGATCATCCCGTATTGCTCAATGTCAACGTGCCAGACGTGCCCCTGGCGATGCTGCAGGGTGTGCAGGTGACGCGCCTGGGAAAACGCCACAAGGCGGAGCCGGTGGTCAAGGCCACGACGCCCAGAGGTGAAACGGTGTACTGGATCGGTGCGGCAGGCAGCGCCCAGGACGCGGGCGTGGGCACCGATTTTTACGCGGTCGCCTCGAACCAGGTGTCGGTCACGCCATTGCAGATGGACTTGACGCGATTTACGCAAATGGAAATTGTCGAACAGTGGTTGAGTCGGGCCGCGGCGCCATGAACACGGCCAATACCGGCATCGGCATGACTTCGCAGCGTACGCGCATGCGCATGGTGGAGCGGCTGCGCAGCCAGGGTATACGCGACGAGGTGATCCTGGCGACTATGGGCGAGGTGCCCCGGCACATCTTCGTGGATGAGGCTCTGGCGAGCCGTGCTTACGAGGACATGTCGCTGCCGCTGGGATTCGGCCAGACGATATCCAGTCCGTATACGGTTGCACGCATGCTGGAGTTGCTGCGCAACGGCGGTACTCTCGACAAGGTGCTGGAAATCGGTACCGGCTGCGGTTACCAGGCGGCTGTACTGTCGCGGCTGGCGCGCGAAGTGTACTCCATGGAGCGACTGGCGCCGTTACTGACCAAGGCGCGGCGGCACCTGCGCGATGCCCGGGCGCACAATGTGCGCGTGCGCAATGCCGACGGTCAGCTGGGCATGCCCGAGCATGCGCCGTTTGACGGCATCGTCGTGGCCGCAGCGGCGAATCATGTGCCGCAGGCATTGCTCGATCAGTTGACAGTGGGTGGTAAAATCGTAATCCCCATGACGCACCAAGGCAAACAGTCGCTGCATGTTATTGAGAGAACCGCGCAAGGCTATGCCGACCGAAAAGTGGAAGACGCCAGATTTGTCCCGCTGCTGCCCGGATTGGGCTGAAGGTAATCACACCGCTGCGCCGCGCCCATTCGGGCTGCGCACCGGTGCTGTAGTCCTGCTTGCGGTGCTGATCGCCGGATGTGCTGCAACGCGTCCGGCTCCGGTCGCCGATCGGCTGCCGTCTTCTACTGCGAAATCATCGGCCCAACCGGCACCCGCTGTTGCGCGCGCAGCACCCGGTGCGGATCCGGTCCGTCCCGAGTTTTACATGGTACGGCCGGGTGATACTGTCTACAGCATCGCGCTCGAGTTCGGTCTGGATTACCGTGAACTGGCCACCTGGAATGGCATCGATCCGGCGCGCATCCGCGTCGGACAGCAATTGCGACTGGCTCCCCCGCGCGGAGTCGTGGCCACGCCACTGCACTTGCCGGGTGGCGCCGTGGAAACACAGGCATTGGGCAGCAGCACCGGCCGTGCCGGCGGGCCTGTTGCGGAACCGCGGGGTGTGCGGGTACCTTATTCGGAGCAGGCTTACACACAGCTTGCTGGTGTGAAACCCGATCCGGCGACGATGACCAAACCGCCGCTGTTTCCCGATGCCAAACCCGATACGGCCAGGGAGGTCGATGATGTCGAGTGGATATGGCCGGTCACCGGGAAAATAGTCACGCCGTTCAATGATGCATCGAACAAAGGCATCGGCATTGCCGGAAAAATGGGGCAGCCTGTGGTTGCTGCTGGTACCGGACGGGTGATTTTCAGCGGCACCGGTATCCGCGGTCTGGGTAAGCTGATCGTCATCAAACACAATGATAAGTTTCTCAGCGTCTATGCCCACAACCGGGAGTTGCTGGTAAAGGAGGGGCAGTCAGTGACGCGCGGACAGAAAATTGCCGAGATGGGCAACACCGATGCCGATCAGGTGAAGCTGCATTTCGAGATCAGGCGCCTGGGGAAGCCGGTTGATCCCGCGACATTACTGCCACCTGCCTGATCACCGGCGTTGCAGATGTTTATATAACTTATTGTTTTTATTGATATTTTAAGTTATGCCGCAAAGCGCCGTACGCGCTGTTTAAGATCCTGCAAGGCATGGTCGTCGGCGTTTCTGCCGTAACGCAACTCTACATACCGTTTGGTGATGTCATGGACCGCAGCAGCCAGGTCCGGGCGCACCTGACTCGCGCGCGAAGCAAACCCCTGGGGCCCCTCGGCGGCGCCGCGACGCAGTCCGTGGCCGGCCAGTTTCCGGCAAAAGCGTTCGTAAGCCGCCTTGACCGCATCGCTGCGAGCGCTGCGTAGTTCACGCAGGGTCAGCACGGCGCCGATCAATACGGCAATTCCTGCGCAGATCAGCAGGATCACGGCGAGCGTCTGCCAGGTTGCTTCGCTGAATCCGAGGCGCGTCAGAAACAGACGCTGGCGTTCCGGCGTATAGCCGAGCACCCATTGGTTCCAGGTATAAGTGACCGAATCCCAAGTCAGACGCATGCGTTGCAGAAACTCGAAATCACCGCGCACGAACATCGGCAGAGCATCGCTGAGCGGCAATGCGGAAGCGATGCCGCGTTCCACCCGCGCCGGTGATACCGCTGCAGTGGGATCTACCCGCATCCAGCCGGCGTTGTCCAGCCAGATTTCCACCCAGGCGTGAGCATCGGCCTGGCGCACCAGTATGTATTCGCCAACCGGATTGACTTCGCCACCCAGATAGCCGGTGACGACTCGTGCCGGGATTCCCGCGGCGCGCATCAGTACCGCGAATGCAGATGCATAGTGTTCGCAGAATCCGCGGCGGGTATCAAACAGGAATTCGTCGACAGGATGCTCGCCGAGCAGCGGCGGGGACAGCGTGTACACGAAATTTTGATTGCGGAACTGACTCAATACTTCCTCGACCAGATTGCGGTCGACAGGGAATTTCCTGCGCAACTCCTGCGCGAACGCTGTCGTGCGCGGATTGGCCTGGGCCGGGAGGCGTAATGAACGCATCAGCACTTCCCGCTCATCGTCCGCGCCATATGTCGGCAGCAATGAAGACACCATGTCATAACGGATGCGATTGCGAACCGGGGTGAAACTAAGTAATTGCATGTCGCGGGTGGCCATGGAGCGCGGCGGTCGCATTCCCGGAAATTCCAGCGCAAACAGCCAGCGCTTGTTGTGGGGCTCGAGAGTGACGGTATATTCGAATCTGCCATCGCCTTTGGGGAGTTCATCCTGGCGCTGGACGATGCGGGGCGCGGTCCACGTCCTGCCGTCGTAATCCCACAGTACCGGGCCGCGCCAATAAAGTTCCCTGGGCTCGGGTATCTTGTTGCGGAACGCCGCACGAAACGCCACGGCATCCGAGAGGATCAGACTGTTGAGGCTGCCGGGACTCATGTTGTCCGACAATCCGCTCAGGCCGGCGTAGGCATCCCGAGGCAATCCCCATAATGGCCCCTGCACGCGTGGAAACAGCAGGAACAGCACTGCCATCAGCGGTATCGCCTGTGCCAGCAGAACGCCGGCTCGCCAGACAGGAGCACGCCAGCCCGGCCATTTTCCCGTGTACTGCAGCGTAATCAGATTGGCGATCAGCAGCCAGGCACAGCCGAGCATGTATACCGCGGTCGGGATGGTCTGCGAATGCAGAAAGTTGGTGACCAGCAGAAAACAGCCGAGAAATCCGAGCAGCATGCCGTCACGCTGACTGCGTGTTTCCAGTAGTTTCAGCGCGAGCATGACGACCAGCAGTGCCACACCGGCATCGCGACCCAGCAGCGTGCGGTACTGGAACAGTATGCCCAGGGAGGAGCCGATGGCGACGATTGCGAGCAGCCATTTGGTCGGCGTTTTCAGGTTGCGCCACGCCAGATACATGCGCCAGCCGGTAATTAATAGGATCAGGGCGCTGAGCCACAAGGGAAAACGAGTCAGATGCGGTGCACTGGCCAGCACAAACGCCGCAGCCAGCCAGGCGGTCTGGCGGGGCGCTATGGCGCGGCCCTCAAGCGCGGTCGGCAGCAGTGCCATACAAAGCCAGTGCGCGTAAACAGGCGCTACGTTGGGCAGAGCCCGCTGTGATCGGGATAGTCGTGCCGGGCAAACGCAGGCCATAGGCCAGACCCTGTGCGTCGGCATCCAGAACCCAGCGGGTCAGATGTGCGATCCGCCGCTCGGTGTCCATGGCTGCAGGCAGTGCTTCCCATGCCAGCCAGAGTTCGGCGTCGGCGCGACCGGAAAATTGTTTGGTGAGCAGTGCGGTGTCGCGGGCAACGGCTTTCCATGCAATGTGTCGCGGCGAATCTCCCGGGCGATAAGGCCGGAGACCCGAAAATTCATCATATCCCTGGCCGTGCACGCCGCCGTCACCGGCACCGGCTTCAGGCAATGGCAGTGCGGTTCCGACAGAGGCTGGCGCCGGGTAAACCAGGCAACTGACATCCGGATCCACATAAGACCAGGCGCGAAACAGGCCGACCGGAAAACGGGTAAACAACGTCAGCCGGCCGGGACGCAGCCAGCCGCGGCGTATCGCGGGTATGCGAACTGTGGCCGTCACTTCATCACCTGCCGGAACATCGACGTAGTCTGCAGTCAAGCGGTCAGAACTGATGCCGACGCTGTAACGGTCGGCGCGGGTGGTGTTGGCGATATTGATCTGAAATTGTGCATGCTCGCCGGCAAAAACAGATTGCGTGCGCCCTGGGGATATGCGCAGATGGGCAAGATTGCGGAAGGTGTGCAGCATGCTCTGTATGCCGGTGGCGCCCATCAGGAATGCCAGTATGAAGCCCAATGACAAATCGTAATTCACCGAGCCCACCAGCATCAGGATGATGATCACCGCAAACAGGATGCCCTGGCGCGTCGGTAGTATGAATACACGTCTTTGCCGCAGCACGATGACTCCGCGCTCGGGGCCGCGCCATTTGAAAAGCCAGGTGAGGATGTTGTTTTTAAGCGCGCGATACATGGGCGGCGTAGACGGAATCGGGATCTGCGGCGGGCTCAGGGGATGGCGACTTGCTGCAACAGTTGTTCAACCATTTCATTGCGGTTTGCACTGCCCGGTCCACCGGCAGGGGTCAGACGATGACCGACGATGGCCGGCAGTACGATTTGCAGGTCTTCGGGCATGACGTGATCGCGCCCCTCCATAAACGCCCAGGCACGGGCGCCATGCAGCATCGCCAGTGCTGCGCGCGGCGACAGTCCATGTTCGAAGTCGGGTGAATGGCGGGTGTGATAGACGAGTGCCTGCAGGTAGTCGAGCAATGCCGGTGAAGCATGTACCCGCTGTGCCTCGCGCTGCAATCGTGCCAGTTCGTCGGGGGCCAAACAGGATGAGAGGGTGCCGAGCAGATCGCGCCGGTCGGTGCCGTTGAGCAGAGCGCGCTCGGCCTGTGCATCGGGATAACCCAGTTCAATCCGCATCAGGAACCGGTCGAGCTGCGATTCCGGCAGTGGGAAAGTACCGACTTGGTGGGAGGGATTCTGGGTGGCAATGACGAAAAACGGATGTGGCAACGGCCGCGTTTCGCCTTCTATCGTGACCTGGTTTTCTTCCATGGCTTCGAGCAGTGCGCTCTGCGCACGCGGTGTGGCCCGGTTTACTTCGTCGGCGAGCACCACGTTGGTGAATACCGGTCCGGGATGGAACTCGAAGCCGCCGGTGTCGCGATTGTAGATCGATACGCCAAGGATGTCCGCAGGCAGCAGATCGCTGGTGAACTGGATACGCTGGAATTTCAGGCCCAATGACGTTGCGATGGCGTGGGCGAGGGTGGTTTTGCCCACACCAGGCACGTCTTCGATCAATAAATGCCCGCGTGCGAGCAGGCAAGCCACGGATAGCCGGATCTGCTGTGACTTGCCAAGTATGACGTTATTGATCTGATCGGTAACCGCGTTGAGTTGTGCAGGCATTGATTAGGGTTTCCTGAAGAACGACTGGATTAGACAATGTAATACTCCGATTATAAGATGAACATCCGCCATCGAACTTGTATCGCTGTGATGGCGATTCCAAATGAAAAAATCCCCAGGATCATCCGCAGCAGGCGAGGATATTCGCGACGCGTCCGTCATTCGGCAGCGCAGGTCTTGGCATGCTGCGTTTTTCGGGAATCCCGGCCTCGTGCTGGTGTTTGGTGCGTTTTTTTTGGGCGCCGCCATACTTGTGGCCAATGAGTCGGTAATCAGCCATCAGCGCCAGACGGCGACGCTCAGCCGAGAACTGCAGATTGAAACGCTGAACCGGTTGTTCCGCGATCAGATAGCTAACGAGATTGCCGCTCTCGACAGCATGCTGAAGATAACGAGCATAGAGGCGCAGGCGGATGGGCTGGAGCTTGCAGCACTGCGCTTGAGACGGATGTTTGCGACCCGTCCGGGCAAGCCTGCTGATTATGTTCTTCTCGACGCCGGAGGCACTCCGGTCTGGCAGAGCCGCAAGCGTACGCTGGACCAGGAATTGGTCGCCGAGCACTTCGCAGCGTACCGGAATCGCGCCGGTGCTTTTCATATCTCGCCTGCGCGCCGCGATGCGGAAACCGGCAATTTGGTCGTGTACATGAGTTCGCCCATTCAGGATAACAAGGACGGTCTGGCGGGTCTCGTGCTGGTCGCACTCGATGCGGCGCGGTTTCAACGCATATACAACGAAATGAACCTGGGGCTGGGCGGCAGTTTGCGGCTACTGCGCAGCGATGGCATGGTCATAGCCCAGGTAAGCGCGGGGGACATCACGGCCGGGCGCATGGCCGGTGACGACGCATGGATGGCTTTCGTGAAGGGGGCCCACGAAGACTGCAGTAGTGGATCCCGGCTCGGCAAGCAAGAAGGACCCCAGCGCATCAGTAGTTTCTGCCGTATCGACGGTTATCCACTATTTGTCGATGTCAGTATCCGTTCCGATTTGGCGCTGGCGGACGTGCGCATCGACGCGCTGCGTGACCGGATCGTGGCCATTCTGCTGGCGGGATTGCTGATGTGTGGCGCATGGATTATGCGCCTGCTGCTGTTGCGCCAGCAGCGTACCCTGCATGCGTTTCAGCTCAGTGAATCGCGGTTCAGGGCGCTCAACGCCCTCGGTTCTGACTGGTATTGGGAGACCGATGCCGAATACCGGATGACCTATCTGTCGGACGGATTTTCGCGCACCTGTGGGCGTTCTGCAGCGGATGTCCTGGGGCGGCCCGTCTGGGATCATGCGTTTATTACGCCGGTGGGGTCGGATTGGAGCGAGCGCAAGGCGTTGGTAAACCGCAATGCCCCGTTCCGCAACTTCGTGGTGCGTTACGTCAGCCCGGAAGGCATGGTGACCTACGGCAGCATCAGCGGTGAGCCGATCATCGACGCCGGGGGCATCCTCACGGGCTATCAGGGTATAGGCAAGGATGTTACCGCCGAAATCGTGCTCCGGCAGCGCCTGCGCATGCAGCATGACGTTACGCGGATCCTCAGTGAGGAAAAGAATGTTGAAGCAGCCATGCCTGCGGTCATTGAGACCATCTGCCGCACCATGGAATGGAATTGGGGCGCGCATCGTCATCTCGACCCGGAAACGCTGCTGCTGACCTGTCGCGATTACTGGCTTGCGCCGGGGGTACGTGCGGATAGTTTTGTTGCCCTGGCCATGGAACCGAAGACCGGGAATCCCGAGAATGGCACGGTCAGCCGGGCCATCACGCGGGGCGAGGTCATGTGGTTTGCCGAGCATACGCCGGTGAGCCTGCGTCGCAGCAAGACTGCGCATGAAGCCGGGTTGAAAAGTGCCATTGCAGTACCGATCCGGCGTAGTCGTAGTTCCGGAGATGCGCTGGAGTTTTTCAGCCCGCGAGTGGAAATTCCCGACCAGGTGCTGATCGATACCCTGGAGGCCATCGGCCGCGAACTCGGGCAATTTATGGACCGCGCAGAAGCGCAGAAATCCAGCGAAGAACTTGAACGCCAGCGCCGCCATCTGCTGGGTCGGCTCGAATTGCAGCTTGAGAAAATGCCGATCGCGTGCATGATGCAGGATCAAGATTTCCGTATCGTCTACAGCAATCCGGCGAGCGAGCGCGTCTTTGGTTTTACGGCCAGGGAGATGCTGGGGCGCGATACCGCGGACTTTCTCGTGGCGGAAAGCGGGCGTGCCGCGATAAGGGAGCGCCGCGCAAAAATGCTGGCCGGGGACGCCGCTGTCGGTGGTGCCAACGAAAATCTTACCAAGGATGGCCGCAGCATCGTCTGCGAATGGAGCATGACACCGCTCACAGATGACAGCGGAGCGTTTACCGGTGCGCTGGTAGTGGCGCAGGATGTTACGGAGCAGACAAGTATGGTCGCCGCGTTGGAAGACAGCGAGGAGCGCTATCGCCACATTTTTACCGCTGCGCCGCTGCCGATGTGGGTGACCGAGGCGGTTGAACCGCGTTTTCTTGCCGTCAATGATGCGGCTTTGCAGACATATGGCTATAGCCGAGAGGAGTTCATGCAGATGACGGCACTGGAGTTGCAGGTGCCTGAGGACCGAGAACGCGTTTCTGCGGAGCTCCTTGCCCTTGATGTCATGCAACCGCGGTTTTTCGAACGTCGTCACATAACGTGCGACGGTCGACAGTTGTTTGTGGAGATAACTGCCCAGCCGTTCCAGTACGGCGGCAAAGCCGCGCGTTTGATCATTGTTAATGATGTGACAGAACGATACGCGGTAAGGCGGGCGCTGGAAGAGAGTGAATCCAGATTCCGCGCGATTTTCGAGCAGGCGTCGGTGGGTATAGGTATACGCGAGGTATCGCTCAAACCGCGCTGGCTGCGCGTTAACCGCAAGCTTTGCGAGATTCTGGGTTACAGCGAACGGGAATTGCTGCAAATGACCTCTCTGGACGTAACTCCGGAAGAAGACCTGGCCGATACGCATGATTACAATGTCAGGCTCCGCGCATCGACGCTGCGCAGTTATACGCGGCAGAAGCGCTATCGGCGCAAGGACGGCCACATCATCTGGGTGGCGCTGTCAGTTGCTGTGGTTAACGGCCCAGATGGCAAGCCGCAGTACCTCGTATCAGTGATAAATGATATTTCAGACAACGTGGCGTCGCGTCTGTTGCTGCAGGAGAGCGAAGGCCGCTACCGGCAACTATTTGCGTTGACGCCACT
>JBBKXO010000240.1:0-6500 GCA_037969525.1 Burkholderiales bacterium
GTAACCACGCTGGGCGCCCACGCTGCAGCCCTCGGCATGCGTTTCTACACCGGAAAGATGTTCCCGTCCGAGTACAACGGCGCCATTCTGGTGGCCCGTCGCGGCTCATGGAACAAGACGGAAAAGAACGGCTATGACGTACTCAAGGTCACTGCCACCGCTGACGGCAAGAACCCGCAAATCACGCCGTTCGTCACCGGTTTCCTCGACAAGGCGAAGAACGAGTTCTGGGGTCGCCCGGTCGATGTCATGCTGATGCCCGACGGCTCGGTACTCGTGGCCGATGAACAAAACGGTGCCATCTACCGCGTGAGCTACAAAAAATAATGCCTTACTGTAACGCGGCACGGCGGACCCTCATCCGCCGTGCCGTTGTTTTATCCGCAGCGACCCTGCTCGCTGCCAGCCCCGTATCAGGAAATACCAGGGGCGACGCTGTACGCGGTGCCGCCAAAGCCGCGGCATGCGCAGCCTGTCACGGCACACCGGTACGCCCGCCGCTACCCGGCATACCCACGCTCGCCGGCCAGCAAGCCGAATTTCTGGTACAGCAAAGTTTTCTGATGCGTGAGGGCTTGCGTGAAATTCCACAAATGGCCGGATTATTAAAAGGATTTACCGACGGTGACCTGGAAGACGTCGCAGCATATTTCTCGGTCCAGCAGCCGCTGCGTGACAGTGGTAAACGCGATCAACAGCTCTACGCCCGCGGCAGGGATCTGGCGCAGGGATTAGCCTGCGGCAGCTGCCACCTTGCAGATTTCTTCGGTCAGCGGCATATCCCGCGAATCACCAACCAGCGCGAAGACTACCTCGCCGCCACCCTGCAGGCCTACCGGGAAGACAAGCGCGTCGGCACCGACACCAACATGAACGCCGCGATGTACGGCATGACAGACAGCGACATACGCGCGCTGGCACATTTCCTCGCGCACCAGTAAATCCCAGCTATCGAATATTCCCAAAAACATGACAGCCTCGCCAGAGGCATGTTTTTGTCATGATTAATGCAATTCTCAATAATACTCAGCGCGTCAGCTCAAGGTTCACTCCGATCATCCCGGCACGACCTGGCGCCGGTTCGTAATAGCGACCGTTGCCATCGGCAACGATCACCGAGCCTACGTATTTCCGGTCAGTGACATTGTCGATGCGCACGAATTCGCTCAGCCGCCAGCCCTTTCCGCGCTGCTGAAATCCTGCGCGCAGATTGCCGACGGTATAGGCTGCGGCGGCTTCGCTGTTCTGATCGTTGACGTATACCTTGCCGCTATGCCGCAGTTCCGCACCAGCATGGAACCCGCTGGCGGCATGCCGCCACACCAATTCGCCGTACAGCAGTTGCGCTGCGACACCCGGCAAACGGCTGCCGGCCTGTACCGTCACCGGCGGCGCACCCGAAGTGAACGGCTGCCTGAACCGCGCGTCGAGCAGCGTCCATGCCAACGCCGAGGAGAAGCCCCGCTCGAACTGCTGCTGCCAGGCGACCTCGACACCCTCGCGGCGCGTACCGGCGGCATTCTTGAAATCCGTACGCCCACCGGACGCGCTGTTGACGACGATTTCATCGCGCACGTCGCTGCGAAACAGCGCGACGTTCAGGTGTCCGCGGTCGCCCGTCAGCGCCTTGATGCCGATTTCCCGGTGCAGACTGTTGGAAGGCCGTAATGCAAAATTAAGTCCGGTCGCACCACCTGGACGATAGGCCAGCTCGGCGAAAGTCGGCGTCTCAAAACCGCGGCCGATATTGGCGTAGGCATTGAGTACGGGTGTAAACCGCCAAGTGGCGCCCGCTGCGGGCGTGGTGCGCACAAAATCCACCGCACCACTGTCGTTGCCGTTGATTCCGGCAATAAAATAATCGCGCGAATCAAACGCCACGCGGCTGTGGCGTGCGCCCGCCAGCAACCCGAGCTGCTGCGTCACCTGCCATTCTGCCTGCGCGTAAAAGTCGGTGTTGGTCACGGTGTTGTCTTCGTCGCGTTTCAATGCACCGGTGACACCGTTGTTGTTGATGTAACCACGACGCCGCTCGGCCATACGATCGTGATCAACGCCGGCGCTCACCGTGAAAGCGCGGCCTGCGACCCTGGTCTCCCGCGACCAGCGCAAACCGGCGCCACCGTAACCGCGGTCCAGATCAACCACACCCCCGGAGTGCGTGGCCGCCGCCTGCGCCCCCACTGGTATGCCCAGATGCTGGGTGATCTGGCGGTCGCCGACATAAACCCGTGCATGTAGCGCATGGCCATTGCCCAGCGTTACGTCGTAGGTCACGCCGGCCTGGATCTGCGCAGTGCTCTTGCGGGTATTCAGGGTGTAGGCATTGGTGACCGCCTGACGCGGATTCTGCGCAACCTGGGCCGCGGTAAGACCCAATGGATCCTGGGTCTCGGGCTGGTCGAGCGCATTGACCACCAGGGTGATTTTTCCCGCAGCGCCAAGGTCGTAGCGAAACTTGGCGTTGACATGATCACGCCGCGCCGCGCTGTGATCGCGATAACCATCGGTTGCAAAGCGTGAGGCATCGACCAGTACATTGAGCGGCCCGTGCTGTCCGCCATATTGCGCACCCAGCTTCCATGTACCGTAACTGCCGAAGACAGCGCTGGTGGACCAGGTGGGCTCGGGCGGCCCATCCGCGGTAAAAATCTGCACCACACCGCCGGCTGCATTGCCGTACAGACTGGAGAACGGCCCGCGCAGCACTTCGATGCGCTGCGCAGAAGACAGATTGAACGAAGCGGCCTGACCCTGCCCGTCGGGCATGGTGGCCGGGATACCGTCGGCAATCAGTCGCAGCCCGCGTACGCCAAACGCTGAACGGGCGCCAAAACCGCGCGAAGAGATCTGCAGATCCTGGGCGTAATTCTGGCGGTTCTGCACCGCAATGCCGGGAACGCGGTTGAGCGCCTCTGAAAGATTGACCTGCGGATTGGCTTCGCGGATCACACTCTGGTCCACGCTGTCGATGGCGACCGGGAGATCCATGCTGTCGCGTGCTGCGCGGGTGGCGCTGACGGTGACTTCGGGCAGCGCCACGGCGGCCCTGGGCGCATCCTGTGCCTGCACCGCCATCCCGCCCAATGCGAACGCCACCGCCGCACAGCCCCTGCCCCACACTGTGTTCATCGCGCTTCTCCGACTAATTACTCCGCCTGATGGGTGCGCCACTTTACACGAACGGCAGTGCGGCGTTGGTCAGCAAATCATTGTCATTCAATCGTTTCCGCCATCCCGCGGATTATTGCTGCGCAGCCTCACACCAATGCAGCCCGGCAACTCCACCACGCACACCCGCCACCACCGCGCGCTGCTCGAACTGCGCGCCCAGCGCCAATGCAGCTGCCTGATCAATGCCGAATACCAGCAGGCTCTCCTCGGCAACCGAGTCACCGCTGTCCGGCTGGCCGCGTCCCGCCACCACCGGATATCCCAGTTCCGCGATCCGCGCGCGCAATTCTGCATTACGCACCGCATTGAGCGCCGCGTGCAGGGGCTGCGAACGCGGATTCCACGCCGTCACATACGCCCAGTCATCCACGCCGTATTTGGCGAGCAACTCATCGAGACGGGGACACGGCTCACCCAGGCGGATGCCGAAACTGCCTTCGGGATGATCCACCCAATAAGTGGTATTGCGGTACGCCTGTTCGTACTCTGCAAGGGACATGCCCATCACCTCCCGAAAGACGTGCACCCCTGACGAATTAAAGCGGGCAGTTCAGGGCCCTAGCTTATCCGGGCATCGCGCCGCTGCTGATGCTGAGATTACACGAACGGCGACACACCGATCAGCCAAAGATGCAGCCCGGACACCAGCACCGCCCATGCGCCGACCCCGGCAATCACCGTCAGCACCGTGAGCAATTCATCACCCTGCGGATACACTGTGCCCGCGGCGCGGTCGCGCCGGCGCGCTGCCATGAAATCCGCAGCCGCCCACGCCAGAAACGCCCCGAACAAAATCACATCGACCAGACGGCCGTTGGTAAGCAGATGCGCAAAAGCCCACACCTTCACCCCCGCGATCATCGGATGCCCCAGCGCCTTCTTGATGTGATTGCGCGGCACATAGGCCGCAGCCACCAACACCAGCGACACCAGCATCAGCAGCGCGGCAATGTAACGCGTGAACAACGGCGGGTCGTAGAGCACCGTGGATACCAGTCGTGACTGCCCGTAACCCCAGACCAGCAGCACGAAGCCGGCAATCGAGAGCAACACATAGATGCCTTTCCACGGCAGATAACCCATGCGGGCTATGGTTTGTGTGCGCCAGCCATCGGCAACCATGCGCACCGAGTGCACACCGAGGAAAATTACCAGGCCGAGAATAAGATAGGTCATAAGCAGCCAATCACCATTAATCCTTCAACAAACAATCACCATTCGCCAGCAGCATGCAACCAGGGACGGAGCATGTGCCTGCCACCGCACTGCCAGACTACACCGCCGTGCCCGCCGCGTGCCCCGACGACCACGCCCATTGGAAATTGTAACCGCCGAGCCAGCCCGTGACATCGACCGCTTCACCGATGAAATAAAGCCCCGGCACCTTGCGCGCCTCCAGGGTCTGCTGCGACAACGCGTCCGTATCCACGCCACCCAGCGTCACTTCGGCCTTGGCATAACCCAGCGTACCCGAAGGCTGGATCTGCCAGCCCTGCAGCGTCTGCGCAATGATGGCGAGCACGGGGTTCGAGATTTGCGCCAGCGACTGGGTCCAGCCATGCAGCTGTGCAAAGTTTTGTGCGAAACGGCGCGGCAGATGCTCCGCGAGCAGCGCACCCAGTCCCTGCTGATCACGCCGATGCGACGCCAGCCAGGCGTCCACATCCAGCCCTGGCAGCAAGTTGAACGCCACCGGCCCGCGCCCGCCGGCGAGCTGCCAGTAAGACGACACCTGCAGTATCGCCGGCCCTGACAGGCCGCGATGGGTGATCAATGCCGCCTCGCGAAACTGCGGCCATGCCGCGCCGCGCGGCGACTCCACGCAGGTCGTGATCGCATCGAAGGATGAGCCCGACAGTTCACCGAACTGCGCCAGCCATTCCGGCGGCGCTGCCAGCGGCACCAGTGCCGGCCTGGGCGCCACTATGCCCAGACCGAACTGTTCGGCCAGCCGATAACCGAAGGGGGTGGCGCCAATCTTCGGAATCGACAGGCCGCCGGTGGCCACCACCAGTGCACGCGTACGAAATGCGCCCTGCGAAGTCGCCACCTCAAATCCCGGCGCAGCCGGGCCCTCGAGCCGGACCACGCGCTCCACCTGTGCCGGCATCGCCCACTGCACGCCCGCCACATCGCACTCGGCCTTCAGCAGGTTGATGACCTGCACCGCACTGTCATCACAGAACAACTGGCCAAGATTACGTTCGTGATAACGAATACCGTGGCGCTCGATCAGGGCAATAAAATCGCGCGGCGTGTAGCGCGCCAGCGCCGAGCGGCAGAAATGCGGATTGCGCGAAAGGAAATTCTCGGGCCGCACATCACGGTTGGTGAAGTTGCAGCGCCCGCCGCCCGAGATGCGGATTTTCTCGGCGAGCTTGACGGCATGATCGAGCAGCAACACGCGCCGCCCGCGCTGGCCGGCCACCGCAGCACACATCATGCCGGCGGCGCCGGCACCCAAAACTACGACATCAAAATCCATGTTGGTCCGATGGGTACTGTCCCTCATTCCTGGGATCGCCCCGTTAACTGTGGTGTATCAGCGCCAAATAAGGTGAGAAGCGCAGCCTGATGTTGCGAGGCCGGCAATATACCGGAGTGAATTATCGAATAATCAATAAGATGCTACGTTTACAATTATAATCACAAGCTATAAAAAGCTGAGCCCGTAGCAACCTGCATACAGCGTTGTTGAACCCGAAATATGACTGCTCGGGGCGGGACTGGCAGCAAGCCGTCTGAATAGTTCGGGCCATCGACCACGACTACGGAAACGGGATGCGACCACGTAGGGGAGGAAAATCGAATACCCAGTCAGGGGCGCGGTCCCACAGCACGGTTACGCCCGCCACTGCCCCGACCCAACCCGTGAGTTCCACAGACAGCGCCACGGGCATCCGCTTCCAGTCTTCCTTCGACCAGATCGCCGTCGGCATCGCCCACACCACGACCGACGGCAGAATACTGGAAGTCAACCGCAAGCTGTGCGAGCTGCTCGGTTTTACCGCTGCCGAACTGCTCACCATGACGACGCGCGACCTGACCCATCCGGACGACCGCGACCAGCAGGACGACCTGCGGCACCAATTGATCGAGGGGGAGCGCAACAGTTTTTCGGGTGACAAGCGCTACCTGCGCAAGAACGGCAGCACCCTCTGGATCAATCGCACGGTGGCACTGGCGCGCGACAAACCCGACGCCGAACCTTATCTGATTCAGACCATAGACAGCATCGACGAGCGCAAGCGCGCTGAATTCGAACTGAAACATTCACTGTCATTGCATCAGGCGACACTGGAATCCACCGCCGACGGCATACTCGT
>JBBKXO010000241.1:0-3978 GCA_037969525.1 Burkholderiales bacterium
GCAGATGCTGTTTTTCACGTTGCGTCAGGTTGCTGACCGATTGCAGAGTACGGCGGGCACGGCTGCGGATGATCTGAAGCGGCGGCATGGAACTCGAGCAGGAAGGTTCAGGAGATCGCCTGATAATAAAGGTTTTGCGGATGATTGGCTTGGGCAAAAAAGAACCAGCGCTCGCCGATCAGGCCGCCAAATTGGACCGCACAGGCCAGCCACAGCAGCACCGTCGACGATGCCCCCGCCCACAGCAGCAACACCGGAATTACAAAGGCACAAAGCAGAAATCCCCACTTCACCGCGCGCAATGCGCCCGCCGTACGGCCATGGAAGAACTCCCGGGTATTGAACGATCCGCCCATGAAACCCTGCGCCTTCTGCGAGATGCGTGGATGCTTGACGCCGATCGCAGTCTGCAGACTCGAGCGTGGTTTCAGCCGTGCGTTGCGCCACAATGATGCCGCGCGTGTCATCAGTCCGGCCACGGTCAGCGCAATGGCCCAGACGACGATGACCCCGGTGACCGGTTCTCCGCGCTGTGCCGACAGCGCAGCCGCCAGCGTCACGCCCGAAGCACAACCGAGCACGGTAAAGTTGACGAAAGTCAGCGGCGTTGCCCATTCCTGCAGAAACTTGATGCAGGCGTAAATCATTGCCGTGCACAGGAACAAGGCCAGGCACAAGACGGCGCCCACCGCACCCAGCAGCAAAGTGCCATGTATGCCCTGCCAGTGTGCCCAGCCGTAAGCGGTGACGGCAGCCATAAACGCCGGCAACACGATCACCTCCCGCGACAACCACGAGGTACGCCACATCGCCGCTGACCGCCACGCCCGCTCCGGATGGCCAAGATGGAAAAACGACGCCAGCAATCCTGCCGCCAGCAACAGCAGCGCTACTGCACTGCCGATCGAATAGAAGAATGCGGTTGGAGCCGCCAGCAACCCTGCCACCACCCGCGCCTCGGTAATAAACAGCGCGAGAAACAGCCCCTGCCCAGCCCCGATCAGGGTGGTCAGGAATATCACTGAAAATGCCGGATTCATATCCTGCCTCGCCTACCAGGACGTCACATCGTCCAGCGACGGATCCTTGATGCCCGGCTTGGGCAGGCGGCCGTCGATTTTCAGCGGATTGGCCGCACGATCCAGCTCGTCTTCGTGGATGCGCATCTGGGTTTTGCGTCGCGGCAGATAATGATTGGCCGGTTGGGTGCCCCACTCCGGCATCAGCGCGTAACCGGCGTTTTCTCGAATCGCCTTGGACACCACGGACTCGGAATCATGGATGTCGCCGTAGAGTCGCGCGTTGGTCGGACAAGCCAGCACACAGGCGGGCTTGCGTTCTGCCTCCGGTAATTTCTCGTCATAAATGCGATCGACACACAAGGTGCATTTCTTCATGACCTTCTGGTGCTCGTCGATTTCACGCACACCGTACGGACACGCCCATGCACAGTATTTGCAGCCTATGCACTTGTCGTAATCGACCAGCACGATGCCGTCTTCTGCGCGCTTGTAGCTGGCGCCGGTAGGACACACCGGCACACAGGGCGGATCCTCGCAGTGCAGGCAGGATTTCGGGAAATGCACAGTCTGCGTATCCGGAAACTCGCCGACTTCGAAGGTCTGCACGCGGTTGAAGAAAGTGCCCGTGGGATCGCGGTCATACGGATTGTCATCCGACATGAAACCCGCCTCACCGGAGGTATTCCATTCCTTGCAGCTGGTCACGCAGGCATGGCAGCCTACGCACACATTCAGGTCGATGACCAACGCTAGTTGCGTCATTTAAATTCCCCCTTGCCCGCCACAAACGCCTGCCACAACCGCCGTACGCGGCTGGTACCCGGTGCGGCCGGTACCGCTGCGAACTGGGGCAATGATTGGGCGGGCTCATCGGCATCGGCTTTGTAAATACGTACCCGCACGTCATACCAGCCGGCCTGGCCAGTCACCGGATCGGAATTGGAAATGATTGCGCCATCCGCCATGCGCAACTCTTCGCTGATGACATGGTTCAGCAGGAAGCCGCGCTGCGATTCGTTGGCGTCGGGCGCCAGATGCCAGGCGCCCGACGCCTTGCCGATGGCATTCCAGGTCCACACCGTGCCCGGCTCCACCGCCTCACTGACCCGGCACATGCAGCGCACGCGCCCGTGCATGGATTCCACCCAGATCCAGTCGTCGTCGGCAATGCCCAGACTGGTTGCCGTTTTTTCGTTAATAAACAATAAGTTATGAGTATGTATCTGGCGCAGCCAGGCATTCTGCGAATCCCAGGAGTGGTACATCGCCATCGGCCGCTGGGTAATCGCCGCCAGGGGATAGCGCTCGGTATCCGTGGTCTGCACTTCCAGCGGCGGGTAATAAAACGGCAGCGGATCAAAATAAGTCGCTATGCGCTGCTGCAGATGCGCCGGCGGGCGGCGTTGCGCAGTGCCCCTGCCCTGGGCCGCCATGCGGAATTTCTGCAGCACCTCGGAATAAATCTGGATCACGATGGGATCGGTATAGCGGCGCACCCGCGTGCGCTGCGCCCATTCGTGATAACCCTGATTCCAGTTGCGCATGTACTGATAGGAGCGCGGCAGCCGCTGATGGAACACGCAGTTGTTTTTTTCGTACATTTCCCATTGCCGCGGATTGGGCTCGCCGATCATCGATTTTTCGCCGTTGCGGCCGCGCCAGCCGGCGAGGAAACCCATGCCGGAGCCCGGCTCGGTTTCGAAGTTGACGATGAAATCCGGATAGTCACGGTACTTGCGCTGCCCATCCGCATTCACGAACGCCGGGAATTTCAGCCGCGATGCGAGTTCGATCAGCACTTCCTGGAAGGGCTTGCACTCGCCCTTGGGCGGTACCACCGGAATGCGCACCGAATCCGCCGGGCCGTCGAATTCCGAAATCGGCCGGTCGAGCATGGACATCGCATCGTGACGCTCCAGGTACGTGGTATCCGGCAGCACCAGGTCGGCGAACGCTGTCGTTTCCGACTGGAAGGCATCGCACACGATCAGGAATGGAATCTTGTACTCGCCCTGCTCGTCGCGGTCATTGAGCATCTTGCGCACTTCGACGGTGTTCATGGTCGAGTTCCACGCCATGTTGGCCATGAAAATCATCAAGGTGTCGATGGGGTACGGATCGCCGCGCCAGGCATTGGTAATCACGTTGTGCATCATCCCGTGCACGGCCAGCGGATACTCCCAGGAGAATGCCTTGTCGATGCGCACCGGCCCGCCGTCGGCATCCACAAACAGATCGTCCGGACCCGCCGGCCAGCCCAGTGCCAGACCGGCCAGCGGCGTATCAGGCTGCACCGCTTCCGGCCCTTTTGGCGGCTTGGCCACCGGCGGGATCGCCCGCGGAAACGGCGCCTTGTGACGAAAACCGCCGGGGCGATCGATGGTACCCAGCAGCGACATCAATATCGCCAGCGTGCGTATGGCGTGAAAACCATTGGAATGCGCTGCCAGCCCGCGCATCGCATGGAAGGCCACCGGATTGCCGGTCACCGTATCGTGCTCGCGTCCCCACGAATCTGTCCACGCAATCGGCAGCTCGATACGTTGATCACGCGCGGTGATGCCCATTTCATGTGCCAGCCGGCGGATTTTTTCTGCGGGTATGCCGGTAATTTCCGCCGCCCACTCCGGCGTGTATTCCTGCACCCGCTCCAGCAGCAGCTGAAACGCCGGTTTCACCGGCGTGCCGTCATCCATCCGGTATTCGCCCAGCAACGCCGGATCGGCATCCGGGGCATGATTGATCACCGCGCGTCCGCTGTGACGGTCCCACCACAACTGATCATGGCCGTGATCGGGATTGTCGCCCTTCCGCGGCGCACCGGACCTGACGGGCATGCCGTACTGGTCGCTCGCCGGATCCTCATTAATCAGATAGCCGGAGTTGGTATACCGCGCGAGGAAATCACGATCGTACAATCCGGTATTGATGATTTCATGCGTCAGCGCCAGCAGCA
>JBBKXO010000242.1:0-8291 GCA_037969525.1 Burkholderiales bacterium
TTCAGGTCGCATAACACGGGGACCTTTCTGCGCACGCGCTCAAAGTCGTCGATGGTCCATTTGACGTCAGCCGCATGGGCTATGGCGAGATAGTGCAGTACGGCATTGGTTGAGCCGCCGGTAGCCATGATCAGCGCGACTGCGTTTTCAATCGATTTGCGGGTGACGATGTCCCGCGGCTTGATATCCTGCTTGATCGCGTTGACCAGTATGCGCGCGGACTCGGCGGCGGAATCCGCTTTCTCCGGATCGGGCGAAGCCATCTGCGACGAGCCAAGTGCGCTCATGCCCAGCGCCTCAAATGAGGATGACATGGTATTGGCGGTATACATACCGCCGCAGGCGCCTACCGACGGGCAGGCGTTTTTTTCGATTCCGACGAAGTCCTCGTCGCTCATCTTGCCCGCGGCATAGCTGCCGACGGCCTCGAAGGCGCTGACGATGGTCAGGTCCTGCCCTTTCCATTTGCCCGGCTTGATGGTGCCGGCATAGACGTAGATGCCGGGCACGTTCATGCGCAGCATGGCAATCATGCCGCCCGGCATGTTTTTGTCACAGCCGCCGCAGACCAGCACGCCGTCCATGGCCTGGCCGTTGACGGCCGTTTCTATACAATCAGCGATGACTTCGCGCGATACCAGTGAATACTTCATGGCTTCGGTGCCCATGCCAATGCCGTCGGTGATGGTCGGTACGCCGAACACCTGGGGCATCGCGCCGGACGCCTTGAGCGTGGCAATGGCGCGGTCGACCAGCGGCTGGATGCCGGCATTGCAGGGATTCATCGTCGAGTGGCCATTGGCGACGCCGACGATGGGTTTGTCGAAATCGCCATCGCCGAAGCCGACTGCGCGCAGCATGGCCCGGTTGGGCGATCGCGCCACACCAGCGGTGATCAGGTGGCTGCGTTTGTTCAACGGCATGTGAATTCTCCAGTGAGGTGGGCGGCGCTCAAGCATTTCGAGGCGGCGTCCGGGCAGGACACGTATAATGAGGTCGACATTTTATCGTATCCTCGTACTTATCCACCCCGTTTTTCCATCGGCTTTTCCCCATGCTAGTACATCCCCAGTTTGATCCCGTGGCACTGCAGCTCGGGCCCGTGGCCCTGCGCTGGTATGGCCTGATGTACCTGCTCGGTTTTGCACTGATCTGGGTGCTCGGACGTTATCGCATAGCCCGCAACCCAGGCAGCGTGTGGACTCGTAACGATCTTGATGATGCGCTGTTTTTCGGCATACTCGGCACCATTCTTGGCGGGCGCCTGGGTTATGTGCTGTTCTACAAGTTCGGCGATTACCTGGTGGCGCCGTGGAAAATTTTTTATGTCTGGGAGGGCGGCATGTCCTTCCACGGCGGCTTCCTCGGCGTGGTCATTGCGATGATCTGGTTTGCGCGCAGCCGTCGTCAGGATTGGCTGCGGAGCACTGACTTCATCGCGCCGCTGGTGCCGCTGGGCCTGGCCGCCGGGCGCATGGGAAACTTCATTAACGGCGAATTGTGGGGGCGTCCGGCAGACGTGCCGTGGGCGATGGTGTTTCCGCATGTGGACCGCGTCGCCCGCCATCCGTCACAGCTCTACGAGTTCGCGCTCGAGGGTGTCGTGCTGTTTGCCATTCTGTGGCTGTACACCCTGAAACCGCGGCCGCGCGGGGCCGCATCAGCCATGTTCCTGATCGGCTACGGCATCTTCCGCTTTGGCGTGGAATATACCCGCGAACCCGACAGTTTTCTCGGATTCCTGGCGTGGGGACTGACCATGGGACAGTGGTTGTCGATACCCATGATCGCCGCTGGGGCGGCATTACTGGCCTGGGCCTGGACGCGCCCGCGCTAAGCGTCAGTTCAGTTTTTTTGGATCGACCTTATCCGCGGTTTTTTGCTGACCGTTGAGCCGTGACCTGCGGTCGAGCAGGCGCTGGAAGTTGTTTAGCGACAGCAAATGCACATACGCGCGTGACAACATGCCGCTGTGCGCGAGCTCTTTCAGCTTGTCTGCCGGTAGCGCGTGCAGCCGCTCTTCAGACACGCGGTACATGCCGGTCAGCGTAACCGGCGCCTCTCCCTGCGGTGTGGCCTGTGCCGCAAAGGTTTCCAGCAACTGCAATTCGAGCAGTTTTCTGCACATTTCTTCCGTGCGCGCCAGATCGGCTTCAAACTCGAACAGCAGCTTGCGCAGTCCGTCCCACACCGGCAAAGGTTCGCCCTTGTCGTCAAACAGCGCGGTTCCCTTGGGCTCGAGAGCGCCTTTTTCGATACAGGCAACGCGTTCGGCCTGCTCTTTGCCGTCCACGGTGACGCGGGTCATGCAGAACGGATAGCGGCGCACGTACGCCGGCAGGTAAGTCTGCGCGTCCCAGGTATCGTCCGCGCTGACAAACAGGTTTTGCTTGGGCTCGACGCCGAGTATGGCCATGGCCACAAAGCTTTTTCCGGCGTCGCCGGAAATGAAGGCGATCGGGTAGTCGTGTGATGCCAGCGCGAATTCAGTGAATGACAACGGCAGCGCGGTCAGGTTGTGCAGTGTTGCCGGCAGCTTGCGTTCCCCGGGCAGCAGTACCTTGTGGGCTTTGGTCAGCGGGATTATTTCCTGATAACCATAGGGTGGCTTGATATCCAAGGCAAAATCCTCCTAACGAATCAGCGGTTGATTATAGCCCGCGCCCCCGACCGATTTGCCGCCCGCACGCCGAGGAGGTAGAATCGCGCCCTCTTTTAGGGGTGGTAGCTCAGCTGGGAGAGCGCCGCGTTCGCAATGCGGAGGTCGGGAGTTCGATCCTCCTCCACTCCACCAAAATACAAAAGCCGCCGCAGGGCGGCTTTTGTATTTTGGTGGAGTGCGGGGTTGGTGAAGTAATCCCCCGAGTTCAACCAGCGAAGTCCGGTGGACTTCGCGCAGGACGCCGGTCCGCGACAGCGAACCGGCGGTCCCGCAACGCATGCCGTTGCGGGATGCAGGCATCGGCCTCAGACGATGCCTGCACAACCTCCGCCACGGATTTACGACTGGGTCTCCTGCAAAGCGGCTTTTGCATTTGATGCTGTGTGCAGTGACTGTCGTGCTAATGACCGGGCAGCCAGTCCGGCAATGGCCCCCACAACACCGCGACACCCAGTAACGCAAAGATCAGCGCCGCGATTGCATGCACGATACGCGCTGGAAATTTCCGGATTGCGGCGTCGCCCAGCAGTACTGCCGGCACATTGGCGATCATCATGCCCAGCGTGGTGCCGAGGATAACCCCGGCGAGATTGTCGAACCGCGCGGCCAGGGCAATGGTCGCGATCTGGGTTTTGTCGGCCATTTCTGCGAGAAAAAATGCAACGACAGTGATTCCAAATACCCCAAGCGGCGCTCTACGCATATCGGCTGCCGCCGGATCCAGTTTGTCGGGTATCAGCATCCACGCGGCCATGCCGAGAAACGATACGCCCAGAATCCAGCGCAGCGCCTCGACACCCAGAGTGGTGGCGGCCCACGCGCCGATGGTGCCGGCGAGTGCGTGGTTGGCCAGCGTTGCAACCAGGATGCCCCAGATGATCGGCTGCGGTTTTTTGTAGCGTGCAGCCAGTACCAGCGCGAGGAGCTGGGTTTTGTCGCCGATTTCTGCAAGGGCAACGATGCCGGTGGAAATGAGGAAGGCGTCCATGAGGGGGAATATGTTAGAGCGTGCGGACTGTAGCCGAGTGTGTCGTGCGCGGCAATGTCGTCACTGATAGCGGCATGTAGATCGGCGTACGCAAATTTCAGACAGGCATGGTCGGACCGACGGTATTTCTGTAAGCTCCGGGTGCAGTAGGCGGTAAAGTCGGGTGGTAAGACTCGCCGCGATGTAGCGGACAAAATAAAAACAAATCAAAACAACAACTTATTTTTTATCCAGCAAAGCGCATACCGACATGGCTACTTTGTTTTCTAAGTTGATGCCCCGCGAGGGTCGGTTTTTCGATTTTTTCAATGCGCATGCACTGCGCATCGTTGAAGGCAGTCAGGAACTGGTCGGATTGATGGCCAATCTGGACCAGGCCGAAAAGTACACGCGGCGCATTGATGATGCCGAGCGCGCTGCCGACAAGATCACCCATGAGACGCTGCTGGTGCTGCACAGCACGTTCATCACGCCGATCGATCGCGATCAGATCCATCGGTTGATCACCAAGATGGACGATGTGCTCGATTTGATCCAGGACGTTGCCGAATCGCTGTTGCTGTACGACATCCAGCGCGGGACGCCGGAGGCAGTGCAGCTGGCGCAGATCTGTCACATGTGCTGCGAACGGGTGAAAGTCGCCGTCGGCCTGCTTCCCAATCTCAGTGCGCCGCAGGCCATACTCAAGACCTGCGAGGAAATCGACCGCCTGGAATCGGACGCCGACCGTGTGATGCGCTCGGCCATGTCACGGCTGTTTCGTGACGAGTCCGATCTGAAGCAGGTGTTCAAGTTGCGTTCCGTCTACATGCTGCTCGAGGAAATTACCGACCGCTGCGAGGATGTGGCGAACATCATCGAAAGCATCGTGCTCGAGAACGCGTAGGCGGCGGTCATGGATACGGTAAGCATCAGCCTCGGCGTGGTCGTACTGCTGGTGGTCGTCGCGCTGGTGTTCGACTTCATGAACGGCTTTCACGACGCCGCGAATTCAATCGCTACCGTGGTATCGACACGCGTACTGAAGCCGTATCAGGCCGTGGTGTGGGCTGCGTTCTTCAATTTCGTCGCCCTGTTCATATTCAAGCTCAAGGTCGCGGCGACTGTGGGCCAGGGCATCATTGATGGCTCCGTCGTTGACCACCATATCGTGTTCGGCGCACTGGTCGGCGCCATCGCCTGGAACATCATCACCTGGTATTACGGGCTACCGTCGAGCTCGTCACACGCCCTGATCGGCGGCCTGATCGGTGCGGCGGTGGCCAAAAGCGGCTTCTGGGCGCTGCAGAGCGCCGGCATTTACAAGACGTTGATTTTCATCGTGATTTCACCGACGCTGGGTTTTCTGCTTGCGGGGCTGCTGATGGTCGCTGTGTCGTGGATTTTCCGGCGGAGCACGCCGACGCGAGTGGACCGCTGGTTCCGGCGCCTGCAATTGATATCGGCGGCAATGTACAGCATCGGTCACGGCGGTAACGATGCGCAGAAAACCATAGGGATCATCATGATGCTGCTGATTGCGGCAGGGCACATGGCGCCGCAGGATCAGATTCCGGCGTGGGTGGTCATCTCCTGTTATGCGGCGATTGCGCTGGGCACCTTGTTCGGTGGTTGGCGCATCGTCAAAACCATGGGTCAGAAAATTACCAAACTGAAACCAGTGGGGGGATTCTGCGCGGAAACCGGCGGTGCGATAACATTGTTTCTGGCGACCGGCCTCGGCATACCGGTCTCGACCACCCACACCATTACCGGCTCCATTGTCGGTGTCGGCTCCGCGCATTCCGTATCTGCCGTGCGGTGGGGTGTGGCCGGCAATATCGTGCTGGCGTGGATACTGACCATACCCTGCTCGGCAGCCATCTCCGCGATCGCGTGGTGGGCCAGCTTCAGCTTGTTTCCCTGAGCCTAAGGGCGTAGAGCAGCAAAGGGACGATGCCTGACGACAACAGCCACGCAGCCATGCTGGCGCAGAGCGTAGGCGACTTTGTAAAGCGCGGCACCAGTCTTGCCCGCGTACGCAAGCTGCGTGCCGACCCTGCTGAATACGATCGCACGACGTGGAAAACCATGGCCGATCTGGGCTGGTTGGGCATGCTGGTGCCTGAACAATACGGCGGCCTGGAGTTGGGCCTGAGCGAGGCGGCAATAGTTGCGCAGGGTCTGGCCCGCGAACTGGTGCCGGAGCCGGTGACTGCGGCAGCGGTGCTTGCCGTCGGTGCCCTGGTCGGCGGTGATAACCAGGAACTGCAACAGTATCTGCTGCCGCGGATAGTAGAAGGCGAAATTCTGCCAGTGCTGGCGTGGCAGGAACAGGCTGGCACTCTTGAAGTCGCGGCAATCAGCGCACAGGCAGTACCGGCTGAAGGCGGCTGGCGGATTAACGGTGAAAAACGCTTCATCTCGGGCGCTGCGGGCGCCGACGGCTATATCGTATCGGCTGGTGTTAAGGCAGGACTTGAACTCTACTGGGTGCCGCGTGATACCCACGGCGCCGCGCTCAGTCTGGAAACGCTGGCTGACGGTCGCCACTTTGGCGTGCTGACGCTGACTGATGTGCTGGTGCCTGCAGCGCACCGGGTCGCGAGTGTCGGCGTGGCGCGCGCTTCGCTCGAGAAAACCATCGATCATGCGGCAGTCATCGTCAGTGCCGAGCTGTGCGGCGTCATGAGCCGCGCACTCGACATGAGCATCGAATACATGAAAACGCGCGTGCAGTTCGGCAAACCGATCGGCAGTTTCCAGGCATTGCAGCACCGTGCGGTCGATCTGTACGTACAGCAGCAGATTGCTGCCGCGGTTCTGGAGGAGGCACTGAGCACGCTGGACAGCAATCCGGATGCGGTCACACGTGCTGCACTGGCCAGCCGGGTCAAGGCGCGCTGCTCGGATGCGGGTTTGCGGATTACCCGGGAGGCCATTCAGATTCATGGCGCGATTGGCTTTACTGACGAGTACGACGCCGGGCTTTATCTGAAACGCGCTGTGGTGCTGGCCGCATGGCTGGGGAATGCGCAGGAACACCGCCGACGCTACGCACGGCTCGTGCCGCCAGAGTTCGAATGATGACGCAGGCGACGACAATGCCGGATTACAACGGGATGAGCGATGAGGCGTTCCGCAGTGAAGTGCGGGCGTATTTCGAGCAGCATTATCCGCCGGACCTGAGATTCATGGCGCGACGCCTGCGCTGGGCGGAGATCAGGGACTGGTATCTCATGCTGTCGCGCAAGGGGTGGATTGCGCCGAACTGGCCATGCGAGTACGGCGGCATGGGTTTGTCCCCGCAGAAAATGATCATCTTCCTGGAAGAAACCGAACGCTGGGGTATCGCGCGCGCGCCCGATCACGGCATCGTCCAGGTGGGGCCGATATTGATCAAATTCGGCAGTGACCACCAGCGGCAGGAGTATCTGCCAAAGATACTCGCCGGCGATTACATATTCTGCCAGGGCTACTCTGAGCCGAATGCCGGCTCCGATCTGGCCAGCCTGCGCACTTCCGCCGTGCGCGAGGGCGATCATTTTGTGCTCAATGGACAGAAGATCTGGACCACGCTGGCCCAGGAATCAACGCACATGTACATCCTTGTGCGCACCGACAACGCGGCCAAGAAGCAGGCAGGCATCAGCTTCATGCTGCTGGACATGAAAACGCCAGGCGTCACCGTTCGCCCCATCCGCAATCTGGCCGGGCATGAGGAATTCTGTGAAGTATTCCTGGAAAATGTGCGGGTGCCCGCGGCGAATCTGGTGGGCGAGCTCAACCGCGGCTGGACCATCGCCAAGGCGCTGTTGTCATTCGAACGCATCAACATCGGCAGTCCGCGGCGCCCGCAATATGCTCTGAAACGTCTGGCGCAGCTCGCAAAAAACAAGGGGTTGTTTGACGACCAGGGATTCGTCGACAAATTCACCCAGCTACGGCTCGACATGGCTGACCTCGCGTCGATCTACACGCGCTATGTCGAAATCGTCAAACGCGGTGAAACGCTGGGGCAGGATGTGTCATTGCTGAAAATATGGGCGATGGAAACCTGGCAGAGGCTGACCGAACTGCTGATGGAAGTTGCGCAGGAGTACGGCTGTGTCGCCGGGGAGATCGACTTCAACGGCGTCGGCGTCGATGTGCTGTCACCGTTTTATTATTCGCGTCCTGCGACCATCTACGGCGGCTCCAGCGAGATCCAGCGCAACATACTAGCCAAATACGTGCTCAACCTGCCATCGTAGACGTCGCGCGCGTTGTGCGGCATCGTCCGTTCGAACGCGCGCACTTAAAACGGCAGTTCCTGTCCGTTTTAAGCCACCTTCATCGGCAGGATAACCATCTGCATCCCTTGCAGATGCAGCCGCTGCTGTATCGCCAGCGCGGTCTGGTTATGCAGCCAGCGGGTGAAGACGTGGTCATGCACGAATATCTGTTTGGAGGCGAAGAACACGCAGTTGGGAAATTCCTGCGCGATCTGGTCGGTCAGTGTCAGCAGTTCCGCGACCGGCTCGGTGCCGAATGCACAATAGGACTTTGCCGCCAGATCATGGGTATGGCAGAAGTTTTCGTAGTAGCGCAATGAGTTTTCAATTTCGTACTGTAGCGTGCGTAATGCACCAGGCCCGTCGTAACTCTGGGCGTCCACTTCGC
>JBBKXO010000243.1:0-16743 GCA_037969525.1 Burkholderiales bacterium
TCGGTACGCTGCGCCCCCGCGGCATTCCGTTTCTGCGCCGACACTTCGGACTGGTCTTCCAGGACCATAAACTGCTCTTCGACCGCAGCGTATTCGACAACGTGATGCTGCCGCTGGACATCAACGGGTTTGACCGCCGCGAGGGGGCGCGCCGTGCCCGCGCGGCTCTCGACAAGGTCGGATTGCTGCACAAGGATAAGGCGCGGCCGGTCACGCTATCGGGTGGCGAGCAGCAACGGCTGTGCATCGCCCGTGCGATTGTGCACCGCCCGGCCATACTGCTGGCAGACGAACCCACCGGCAACCTCGACGCCGCATACGCCGCAGAAATCGGTGCGCTGTTCCGCGATTTCAACCAGGTTGGCGTTACCGTAGTACTGGCGACCCACGACATGCAACTGGCATCGCGGCTCAATCCGCGGCTGATTGAAGTGCGCGCCGGCAGGCTGGCGGCATGAGAAGCTGGTTTGCAGCGCACCGACGTGCCTGCACCGCGACGATCACCCGTCTCGCCGGCGCCCCTCTGACCAGCCTGTTTAACGTCACGGTCATCGGCACCGCGCTGGCACTGCCGCTGGGTTTCTACGTGCTGCTGGCGAATTTCCAGGGTCTGGCCAGTGACTACTCACCGCAGCCGCAGGTCAGCATTTTTCTTTCCAGGGATGCGACGGCGGCAGATGCCCAGAACATCACCCAACGGCTGAAGGCACATACCGGCATTGCAAATTTCCGTTTCGTAGCGCGTGCCGAAGCTCTGGACACCCTGAAATCGCGCGCCGGCCTCGCCGACGTCATCGCCGGACTCGACCACAACCCGCTGCCGGACGCCTTTATCGTGAATGCCGGGCGCAACGCGACGGCACTGGAATCACTGCGCGCCGAATTCGCGCGCTGGCCGAAAGTTGCAGACGTACACGTGGACTCGGACTGGGCGCGGCGGCTCGACACGCTGCTTGCGCTGGGGCGTTACGCAGTGCTGATGCTGGCCTCGGCGCTGGCACTGGCGCTGATCGCAATCACTTTCAACACCATCCGTCTGCAAATCCTGACCCAGCGTGACGAAATCGAGGTCGCCAAACTGATCGGTGCCACTGACGGTTATATACAGCGTCCGTTTCTGTATCTGGGCAGCATGATCGGCGGCGCCGGCGGGGCTGCAGCATGGCTGATGGTGTGGAGCGCGTTGCTTTTTTTTAACGCCCAATTGCGTCCCTTGGCCGAGCTCTACGGCATCCCGTTGCAATTGGCACATCTGAATTTCAATGACAGCCTGGCAACGCTGGTATTTGCCGCCGGGCTCGGCTGGTTTGGCGCCTGGCTATCCGTGCGGCGCCACCTTAACGCCTACAATCCATTGTAACTTATTGTTTTAAATTAATTTATTCAGGGGAACTCCCGGTACGGTTGGCACTCTTACACTGTGAGTGCTAAACTTCTACGCATGAGGGATACGACCATGAACGCGATTGCATTGCCTGTACCTTCGGCCACCGGCAGCCTGGAAAGCTACATTCAGACGATTAACCGCTTTCCGCTACTGACTCAGGCGCAGGAAACCGATTATGCGCGCCGCTTGCGCGACAACGACGATGTCGAGGCTGCCCGGCAGCTGGTGGTGTCACACCTGCGCCTGGTGGTGTCGATTGCCCGCGGCTATGTCGGCTACGGTCTGCCGCAGGCCGATCTGATCCAGGAAGGCAACATCGGCCTGATGAAAGCCGTCAAACGCTTCGATCCGGAACGCGGTGTGCGCCTGGTTTCGTTCGCCATGCACTGGATACGCGCCGAAATCCACGAATTCGTGCTGCGCAACTGGCGGCTGGTCAAAATCGCCACGACCAAGGCGCAACGCAAACTGTTCTTCAACCTGCGCAGTATGAAGCAGGGGCTGGGTACGCTGGGCGCCGCAGATGTACAGGTAATCGCCCGTGATCTCGGTGTCAAACCCGAGGAAGTCGTGGAAATGGAAACCCGGCTCGGCGGCCGTGATATGGCGCTGGAACCGGACAGCGACGATGAACGCGAGCAGTTCGCACCAATTGCCTATCTGGCAGCGGACAACGCCGAACCGAGCGCGCTGCTGGAAGCGGCGCAGACTGCACGCCTGCGCGGCAAGGGTCTGGAAAAAGCTCTGGCCAGTCTGGACGCGCGCAGCAAACGCATTATCAAAGCGCGCTGGCTGACTGATCAGGCCTCGGCGACCCTGCACGATCTGGCCGCGGAATTCGGCGTTTCAGCCGAGCGCATCCGCCAGATTGAAGCCAAGGCTTTGAGCAAGATGAAAGGCCAGCTGGCTGACGCGGCCTGAAAAGACCGTAATTAAAAAATCAAGCCCCGGTATTCCGGGGCTTTTTCATTTCAGCAGCAGGCGGATGTCGTGCAACAGCGTCGGCGCTCCGGCTCCGTACTGTGCGAACAAACGCAACCGCCCTTGACCGTCGAGGATGTACGTTCCGGCGGAATGATCCATGCTGTAGCTGCCATCCGGCAACTTCTGCTTCTGGTAGAAAATCTTGAATTCCTTGGCGGTTCGCGCAATGTCTTCAGCACTACCGGTCAGCCCCAGGAAGGTCGGATGGAAAGCAGGCATGTAGCGCTGCAGCACCTCCACAGTATCGCGTTCCGGGTCTACGGTTACGAACAGCACCTGAACCCTGGCGGCATCGCCGCCCAGTTTCTTCATGACCCCCGCCATTTCCACCAGCGTAGTCGGACAGACGTCGGGACAGTGCGTAAAACCAAAAAACACCGTGACCACCTTGCCCTGGAAATCCGCCAGGGTACGGCGCTTCCCGTGATGGTCGGTCAGCGTAAACTCCTTGCCGAACGAGGCGCCGGTAACGTCCGTCAGCTTGAATTTCGGAGGTGCGGAGTTTTCCGTACAGCCGGCAACCACCAGCATGAGAACAGCAAATAAAACTGCGAACATGCGCTGCATACGAGCTTAGAAAAAAATCTGCAGATAATGATCGACCAGCAGCGCAGCAAATATGAGCGTCAGATAAAGTATCGAAAAGCGAAAGGTGCGCCGCGCCAGATCATCGCTGTAATCGGTATAGATCTTCACCGCATAAACCATGAATATGGCCCCCAGCAGCAGCGCCGCCACCAGGTAAGGCAGTCCGCTCAGCCGCGTCACGAACGGCAGCACTGAACAGGCCAACAGGATGATCGTATACAGCAGCACGTGCAGCCGCGTGAATTTGTCGCCATGCGTTACCGGCAGCATCGGTACCCCCGCCTTGGCATATTCATGCTTGCGGTACAGCGCCAATGCCCAGAAATGCGGTGGTGTCCACGCAAAGATGATCAGGAACAGAGTCAGCGCCTGCGCTGTCACCTCGCCCGTCACCGCTACCCAGCCCAGCACCGGCGGCATCGCGCCCGAAGCGCCACCGATGACGATGTTCTGCGGGGTCATCGGCTTGAGTATCACTGTGTAGATGACAGCGTAGCCGACGAAAGTCGCCAGTGTCAGCCACATGGTCAGGGCATTGGCGCCGTGGTACAGCAGCGCAAGGCCGATGCCGCCGACCACACTGGAAAACACCAGGGTTTCCAGAGATGTAATCTGACCGCGCGGCAGCGGACGCGCCTGCGTGCGCACCATCAGCGCATCTATTTTCTGTTCAACCAGGCAGTTCACGGCGGCGGCGGCTCCGGCCACCAACGCAATGCCCAGCGTCGCCGCAAACAAGACGGTAACCGGCACCATGCCGGGTGTCGCCAGAAACATGCCGATCACCGCGGTGAACACAATCAGCGACACGACGCGCGGCTTGGTCAGCGCGTAGAACTGCTGGATGCGGGAGGACAACGATACACGTACTGCAGTGGAGGACATCAGGAAACCGGCCTTGGCTGAAGGGCGAAGTTTATCACCACCATGGTCATCAATAAAATTGCCGCGCCTGCGTTGTGCGCCGCTGCCACCGCCAGCGGCAGGCCAGCCAGCACGGTGGTAATACCCAGAGCGGCCTGTGCGAGCAATACCGCCAGCAACACCACGCCGTAGCTGACCAGTTCCGTTCTGCGCATCAGCGTCCAGGCAAAGCCGCCAACATAGAGCAGCGTCACCAGCGCGCCAACCCGGTGCGTCCAATGTATGGCAGTGATCGCGTCATAGCTGAGATGGGTGCCCGCCGCAGTCATACCCAGTTCGCGCACCAGCTGGAAACCATGCAGGAAATCCATGCGCGGCATCCACTCGCCATGGCAGGTTGGAAAATCCACGCAGGCCAGTGCCGCGTAATTGGTCGACACCCAGCCACCCAGCGCAATCTGCGCGATGACGACCAGCAACGCAATCATTGCCCACGGCCGCAATTGCCATGCGGTTGCATGCGCAATCACAGGGGGCGACCCCTGCCGCAACGCCAGCCACATCAGCAGCGCCAACGTCGCCAGGCCTCCTAACAAATGCAGCGTTACGATCACTGGCTTCAGCAACAGCGTTACCGTCCACATGCCCAGAGCAGCCTGCAGCATTACCAGCGCCAGCAACCCCGTCGCCAGCGATGGTGACTGTTGCAATGACTGCCGCTTGACCCACGCCATCACGGCAATGGCGAGTATCAGCAGGCCCAGGCCGCCGGCAATGTAGCGATGAAACATTTCCTTCCAAGCCTTGCCCAGCGACACCGGGCCATGCACACCGCCCTGGGCATCCACCGCACGTTCAATATTCTCGCGGGCGTGATGCGGGGTCAGCTCCCCGTAGCAGCCCGGCCAGTCAGGACAGCCCAGTCCGGCGTCGGCCAGGCGCACGTAAGCCCCCACCACGACCACGACAAAGGTATAAAAGACGGCAAACCAGACTAACTTGCGAAACATAATAAATATCAATTAAATCAATTGGTTATATAAAGTTACCCGATACGGGAAATCTTGAGCAGCCGCTCCAGATCCTTCTTCATGCGGCTGGGATCGGCATCGCGCGGGTAACGCAGCACGATGTTGCCCAGGGGATCCACCAGATAAATATGGTCGACGATTGCACCTGTGTGCGGCAGCGCTTGCAGCAGCGCACTGCCCGCGGCATCAACCATCCAGGTGCCCTCATATTCTGTGTGTAAGCGTTGTGCCGGATTGCCGCCCCCGGTGACCAGCCACACCCGCTCAATGCGCTCCGGATACTTGCCCTGGGTCTTGCGCACCTGCCGGATCTGCCACAACTTCTTCTCGCAGTACTTACCGCACGCGGCATCATCAACAGTGACGAACAGCCACTTGCCTTCGAGTTGCGTCAATGAAAATGGCTTGCCGTCCGTCAGCCTGAGCGAAGCGCCGGGCAAGCGCTTCTCCTCCAGCAGTTCACCGTAGTTAATCCGCCCCTCGGGCTGGTACAAGTAGTACGCGCCGAAAGACGCCACGAACGGCGCAATGCACACTGCAGCAATCAGCCACAGAATCTTATTGCTTTGGGTCGGAACTTCGTTTGACATGGGTCACCAGGTAAAAAATCAGTATAGCCAGGCTCATCGCATACCACTGAAAGGCATAGGCAAGGTGCGTATTGCGGCCCAGGTCGGGACGACTCCATTCGCGCACCAACCCGTCGTTCGCAGTACTTTCCAGCTGGATTACGAAAGGCTGTAATTCAAGTCCGGTCGCCTGTCGATAACGCTCCAGCACCAGGTTTTGCCACACCTGGCCTTCTGCGACCTGCGTCGACAGCTCCAGAAAGCGTTCACTGTAGGCCGTGGCTACGCCCTGCACCGTCTGTTCACCGGCGGGCGTATTGATCACCGGCAGGCTGCGGTCGCGCGGACCCGCCACCCAGCCGCGATTGACCATCACATGGCGCTGCGTGCCCGCGATGCGCAGCGGCGTAACCACATGATATCCGGGGCGGTGCTGATGAATGCGATTGTCTATGAATACCGTAAGCTTCGGCACAAATTCACCGTGCACAGCCACGCGTCGCAACAGGATTTCATCCCGGTCCATCAACTGCCCGCCGACGTTCACCGCGGGCTGCAGCAGTAACGCGTCGTAACGTGCCTGCAGGCCTTCCTTGTATTGCGCCCGGCCGATCTGCCATTGCCCGAGCAGCAGCGTCAGCGCTATACCGGCTGCCGCCAGCAGGGTTATGCCCGGCCGCGGGCGATATTCGTAAGTTCCAAATTTGATCACTGCCACCATATAACCTGTTGGGTTACACTCAAGCGCAAACCGCCATGCGCATCATTGTCATACTGTTCATCATTGTCATCCTCGCCAGCCTGGGCTCGGCGCTGTATTACATGATCAAGGACCGCGGCAGCGGTGAACGCACCGTCAAGGCGCTGACGATACGCATCGCATTGTCCATCGCGCTGTTCCTGCTGCTGATAATCGGCTTTCAGACCGGCCTGATCACCAAACCACTTTAGACGCCGCCGGGGAACTGCCGTTCGACCGGCGTTGCAGGCCTGAGAAAAAAACGCCGCAACAGCGCGGCGTCCAAATCCCCAAGCAGGGGAACCTCCTCCCCGTGCGCATCACGCTGTTCCGGTATGGGCTACCGTAGTCGCGATGCGCCGCCTGTATTGATTACAGCCAGTACACAAATACAAACAGGATCAGCCAGACCACGTCCACGAAGTGCCAGTACCAGGCCACGCCTTCGAATCCGAAATGGCTGTCCGCCTTGAAATGGCCGGCCACGCTGCGGAACAGGATCACCCACAACATGATGGTGCCGACAGTCACGTGGAAACCGTGAAATCCAGTCAGCATGAAAAAGGTTGCGCCGTAGGCGCCCATCGTCATCTTGAGATTCAGATCGGAATATGCATGCACGTATTCATAGATCTGAAAGCCGAGGAAGATCATGCCCAGCGCAATGGTCATCACCAGACCCCAGATCAACTGGGTGCGATTGTTCTTCAGCAAACCCCAGTGTGCCCAGGTAATTGTCGCACCTGAGGTCAGCAGGATGGCTGTGTTCAACGCCGGGATGCCCCAGGCGCCCATCGGCGAAAAGGTTTCCTTGATGCCCGGGCCAGTCACCGGCCAGTCAGCCTTGAAGCCGGGCCACAGCAGCAACTGGTGTTCCAGTGAGCCCAGGTCCGGCACCGAAATCACCCGCATATAGAACAGGACACCGAAAAAAGTCGCGAAGAACGTGACTTCCGAAAAAATGAACCAACCCATGCCCCAGCGGAATGACACGTCGACCTGCTTGTTGTACTTGCCAGCTTCGGACTCATGCGCCACCGTGGTAAACCAGCCGGCAAACATGAAAAACAGCACCAGGAATCCGATCCCCAGCAACAAGGGGCCCATCGGCATGCTGTTGACCGTAAACGATGCGCCAAAACCCAGGAAAGCCATGGCAGTCGCCGCCACGATCGGCCAGTGCGACGGCTGCGGCAGATAGTAGTTGTCCGATGTTTGATTCGACATAATTCCTTCTCCCCTGAATCCTTGCGTTTGATCCGTTAGCCTAAACCATAACCATAATTGTCAGCGGGTAACCCATTGCACCACGGAGACTATGGTTCCCACAAAAATAACTCCTGCCATAACACCGATGAGAATGATCTGCAGCGGCGTCACTTCAATCTTTTCATGCCCGCCACGCTTGCGTATGCCGATAAACGCGGACAACACCATGCGCAGCGCCTGGAACAAGGTGGCCTTCTGCCGCTGTTCAGCCATTGCGGCGTCCATCAGCCCGGGCCACCGCTTTTAGTCTGCGCCAGCGGCGCGCCCTTCACCTCGAAAAACGTGTACGACAATGTAATCGTGTTGACATCGGCCGGCAGCGTCCCGTCGAGAATAAACTGCACCGGCATGCGCTTGCTTTCGCCTACCTGCAACGGCTGCTGTTTGAAGCAGAAACACTCCATCTTCTTTACATACGGCGCCGCATGCTTGGGACCGTAGCTTGGAATGGCTTGACCAACGATTGCAGTCGAACCATTGTTGCGCACTTCAAATTCGACCTGAATCATTTCACCCGGGTGCACCCGCACGCTGCGCTGTACCGGCCTGAACTCCCAATCCATGCCGTGCACGTTGGAATCGAACTCCATCGTAACCCAGCGCGACTTGTCGACCTGCGTATTCACTACCTCGGCCGTGGGCCTGAGCAGGTCATTGATGCCGGTCACTGCACAGATTTTTTCGTAAAACGGCACCAGCGCAAAACCAAATCCGAACATGGCTGCTGCAAATATCGACAGCCGGGTCTTCATCCGGCGGTTGGCAGGTTCTTTTTTCATAGATTCAGCAGGTAATACTTGACCATCACGCCGAAGAAAAACGCAGCCACAATCAGCCACAACAATATTGCCGTGCGCCGGTTGCTGCGTTTGACTTCGGTCTGCACCATGCCTATTTCACCACGGGCGGCGTCACGAAACTGTGGTACGGCGCCGGAGAAGGCAGATGTGTCCACTCCAGGCTGTCCGCACCCTCCCATTGCCGGTCAGCGGCTTTTTCGCCACTGGTAATGGTCTTGATCACGATGTAGAGGAACAGCAGTTGCGACAGACCGAAACCAAAGGCACCGATAGACGAAATGGCATTGAACTCGGCAAATTGCAGCGCGTAATCGGGGATGCGCCGCGGCATGCCCGCCAAACCCAGAAAATGCTGCACGAAGAAGGTGAGGTTGAAGAAAAACAGCGACAACCAGAAGTGCCACTTGCCCAGCGTCTCGTTGTACATCCGGCCGGTCCACTTCGGCAGCCAGAAATAAATGCCGGCAAAGGCCGAGAACAGCGCGCCCGCAACCATCACGTAATGGAAATGCGCCACCACGTAATAAGTGTCATGCAGCTGGATGTCGACCGGCACGATGGCCAGCACCAGGCCGGTAAAGCCGCCCAGTGTGAACAGGAACAGGAAGCCTATCGCAAACAACATTGGGGTTTCAAAGGTCAGCGAGCCTCTCCACATCGTCGCCACCCAGTTGAACACCTTGACGCCCGTCGGCACCGCGATCAGTACCGTCGCATACATGAAGTAAAGCTGGGCCTCGACCGGCATGCCGGCGGTGTACATATGATGTGCCCACACCATGAATGACAGGATGGCGATCGATGCCGTGGCATAAACCATGGAGGCGTAACCGAACAGCGGCTTCCGGGAGAACGCCGGGATTACCTGCGACACCACGCCGAAGGCCGGAATCGCGATGATGTATACCTCGGGGTGCCCGAAAAACCAGAATATGTGCTGATAAAGTACGGGGTCACCACCGCCAGCCGCGTTGAAAAAGTGCGTGCCGAAATGGCGGTCGGTCAGCGTCATCGTCACCGCACCGGCCAGCACCGGCATCACCGCCACCAGCAGGTAGGCGGTAATCAGCCAGGTCCAGCAGAACAGCGGCATTTTCATCAACCCCATCCCCGGCGCGCGCAGGTTGAGGATGGTGGTAATGATGTTGATCGACCCCATGATCGACGACATGCCGAGTATGTGTATCGCAAATATTGTCAGGTCCATCGCCGGACCCGCCTGCGTCGACAGCGGGGCATAAAGCGTCCAGCCCACCCCGGCGCCACCGCCCGGCATGAACTGGGCGGCAATCAGCAGCGCTGCCGCGGGGGGCAGCAGCCAGAACGACAGGTTGTTCATCCGCGGGAATGCCATGTCCGGCGCACCAATCTGCATCGGAATCAGCCAGTTAGCGAAGCCAACGAAGGCCGGCATGATGGCGCCGAACACCATGATCAGGCCGTGGTACGTGATCATCGAGTTGAAAAACTCGGGCCTGACAATCTGCAGGCCGGGCTGGAACAGTTCACCACGGATGATCAGCGCCATGACGCCGCCAACCAGGAACATGGTGAAACTGAACCACAGGTACATCGTGCCGATGTCCTTGTGATTGGTCGATTGGATCCAGCGCATCATGCCGTATGGCTTGTGCGCATGATCATCGTGACCGTGGGTAGTGGCGTGTGATGCTTCCATTGCGGTTCTCCTGAAGCCTGTATTAGTTCCGTGCAGCTTTGATATCTGCCGGGGTCGTTGCGTCGCCAATCTTGTTGTTCCAGCTGTTACGGGTATAGGTTATTACCCCAGCGAGATCAGCATCCGACAGATGTTTGAAGGCATTCATTGCCGTGCCCTGCTTGCCGTTGAGCACCAGTTTGATTTGATCAGCGACTGGTCCATTAACGACCTTTGAGCCGGACAGCGCCGGGAATGCGCCGGGAACGCCCATGCCCGTTGCCTGATGGCAGGCTACGCAGTTTTGCGCATAGACTTTCTCGCCATGCGCTTTCAGCTCTTCCGGTGTCCAGGCCTTGTTGGGATCGACCTTGGCGGCCGCCACTATTTTCTGTTGCGAACTGGCCCAAGCCGTGTACTGAGCGGGCTCCATCACTTCAACGACGATGGGCATGAAACCATGGTCCTTGCCGCAGAGCTCTGCGCACTGGCCGCGGTAGATGCCGGCTTTTTCGGCTTTGAACCAGGTGTCGCGGATGAATCCGGGCACGGCGTCCTGCTTGACAGCCAGCGCCGGCACCCACCAGGCGTGAAGCACGTCCGCAGCGGTGACCAGGACGCGGATTTTCTTGCCGACAGGGACGACCACATGGTTGTCGACCTCGAGCAGATAATTCGGGTTCGCTTTGCGGCCGGCCACATCCGTACCGTCGATTTGCGCACGCGGCGTAGCCAGGGTGCTGTAAAAGCTGATGCCCTCGCCCTCACCCTTCAGGTAATCGTAGCCCCATTTCCACTGGTAGCCAGTGGCCTTGATCGTCATATCCGGCTCGGAGGTATCACGCATGGTAATCAGCGTGCTGGTGGCCGGTACGGCCATGGCAATCAGGATCACGGCGGGGATCAGTGTCCAGGCCACCTCGACCGCGGTGTTCTCATGGAACTGTGACGCCTTGTGTCCCACCGATTTGCGGTGCTTGAACACCGCATAAAACATGAAACCGAACACGCCGATGAATATGACAAAGCAAATGACCGTAATGATCGTGTGCAGGTCGTAGATTTTTTCACCAAGCAGTGTCTGCGGTGTCTGCAGATTCAGCTTGTATTCGGCCCATGCAGCAACCGACCAGAAAAACAGCACGCCTGCGGCGGCCCACTTCTTGAACCACTTGTTGCCCATGCTTCCCCCACTCATGAAACTTGATTGATCTGCTAAATTCGCCTGCCACCGATCCGGCTGCGCAGCGCCCGCGCCAGCATCTGGCGGTTTTCTTCACCGCAATAACGCCCAATCTGTACTTCCCTGCCGTGCGAGCGCAATGCAACCGATCCTGCAGCTCCCATCACCAACCGCGCCCAGCAAATATCAAATTCAAACCGCTGTTCCAAACCCCGCTCCCTGAACGCAATCAGGATGCGGTCACCCCGCACGACCAGACGCTCAAAGTCGCCGGCACGCCGCAATGTCAGCCATGCTGCGGTTCCCAGAGCGGCCGCCTCAATGCCGGCAAAAGGCAGAATCAGCCACGCACCTACAGCGGCAAATCCCACAGCAATTACCAGGGAAAGCAAAGCCAGCGATCCGAAGACCAGCCGCAGCAAACGCAAGTCCAGCGAACTGGAGTGGCGCTTGAAATACGTAAAACCGGCGCTGTCCTGCACCAAAAGCGGTTCGAAATGAGTCTCTTTGGTCACCGGCGCCGGTCATCCCTTTCAACCGCGCGGACTTTAGCACAACCGGCCGCACGGTCGCAACAAAAATGCCCCATGAAAACAGTCGGTTTCCCCTCTCAAATGACCGCATTCAGGCGACTGATATCCAATGCCCGGGCGATGTGCTCGGGTCGGGGTTTTTCCGCGTAAGCGACGTCGCCGATCAGAGGCGCTTTGATGCGCAGCCGCAGGGCCTGCAGATTCTGCGTCACCCGCGCCATGTCGGGGTCGATACGGTTGGCAATCCAACCGGCAAGACGCAGGCCGCGCGCCTGCAGCGCCTCCACGGTCAGCAACGCATGGTTGAGGCAACCGAGACGCATGCCCACAACCAGCACCACCGGCAAATCCAGACGCAGCGGAATGTCGGCGGCATTAAGCGTGCGTCCCAGCGGTACCAGCAACCCGCCCACGCCCTCGACCACCACCACGTCCGCCCGCCGGGCGAGCTGCGCATAACTTTTTGCGATCAACGCCATACGCAGGGTCGCACCAGCCTCGCGTGCCGCGATATGTGGCGCGACCGGGGGCGCAAAACAATAGGGATTGATCCACGCTTTAGACGCATCGACGTTGCCGGCGGCACGCAATTGCACGACATCGTCGTGATGCCAGATTCCGCGCCGGCGCACCGCGCCGGCAGCCACCGGCTTCATGCCCACAGCACGCAATCCGGATTTCGCCAGACCATAGAGCAAGGCGCAGGACACCACGGTCTTGCCGACACCAGTGTCGGTTCCAGCTATGAACACGCCGCGCGCTGTCATCTCTATCGCTTTAAACCGGTTTGATATCAATCACCGGCTTGCCACCGGGGCCGACGCGTGGCGCGGGTCGCCAAGCATGACCATAAACCACCTCGTAGGTCGCCGGCAACTTGCCGTCGCGGCGCAACGATTCGTAATTGCGCGTCACCGCCGACAACCAGGACTTGCCCGACAGCGCATGCGGTCGATCCGTCGCCGCGTTGCGCGCACCTATCGCCTTCAAGTCGCGCATTAATGCCCGCACATCCCCATACGTCAACGTGAAGCTCTCCATGTCTATCACCGGATCAGCAAATCCCGCGTGCACCAGCATGTCGCCAATGTCATGCATGTCGATGAAACGGCTGACATGGGTATAGCCGTCCGTCCCCGCCTGTGCCGCGCGCAATTCTTTGAGCGTATCGGGACCAAAGGTGGCGAACATGAACAGCCCGCCCGGTGCCAGCACACGATGCAATTCAGCAAACGCCTGCGGCAACGCATTCACCCATTGCAGCGCCAGATTGCTCCACACCAGGTCCACGCTGTCCTGCGCCAGTGGCAATTGCTCAAGGTCGCCGCATATCGTCATGGGCAATCGCCGCAACAGACGCTGATGCCAGGGCACCGCGGCAAGCCCCTGTCGCAGCATGCCCGGCGCAAGATCGAGCGCAACGATGCTGGCACCAGGATAACGTTGGGCGAGTCCGCGCCAGGCATTGCCGGTGCCGCTGCCGGCATCCAGTATGCGCGCTGGCCTGTGACGGATGAAATCGAGACGCTCAAGATTGCGACGGCAGATTTCATGCTGCAGTACTGCGGCGGCATCGTAAGTGGAAGCCGCCCGGTCAAAAGAACGGCGCACGGCGCGCTTGTCGAGCACGGCGTTATCACTCATGACAGAAATCCGCGATCAACCTGCTCACCGCGTCCGGACTGGAAATAAACGGCGCGTGCGCGGCACCGGGAATTAATTCCATGCGCCCGTGCGGCAGATGCGTCGCCAGATACTCGCCTGCCGCCGGCGGCGTTATGCGATCGCGATCCCCGTGCACCACCAGCGCCGGTTGTCTGATGGCGGGTAACAGGGCGCGCAGGTCGGCATCCCGCAAACCCCGCAACATGAGTTCCAGCACCACACGGCCGGGGGCCGCCCGCTCGGCCAACGCGGCTTCCAGTCTTCGGGTCACGCTACGCGCCTGTGCATCGCCCTGGGTTTCCAGCAACAAAAATCGCTGCAGCGTTGCCGCGGCGTCCTCTGCCAGCGACGCGGCAAATCCGTTCAGCACATCCATCGTCATGCCGTGCGGCCAGTCCGCGGTACTGACAAAACGCGGAGTGGTTGCGATCAGAATCAGGCGCCGGACCTGTTGCGGATGGCGCACCGCCCATTGCAATGCCAGCTGACCGCCCAGAGACCAACCGGCGACGCAGCAACTCGCGGGCGCAGTTCCCGCCAATCGATCAACCAACGCGTCCAGTGCGTAGGGCTCGATCATGGGCGAGACGCCATGTCCCGGCAAATCCGGTGCCAGCACTTCGAATTCATTCTCAAGCCTGGCGCACAGATCCGTCCACACCCCGCCGTGCATGCCCCAGCCGTGCAGCAGTACCAGCGCCGGCTTGCGCGAATTTGTGATCGCACTCATGCCGGCTGCGACAAGGCCGCGATCAATTGCGCCACATCAGCCGGCTGATGATCCGCAGACAATGAAATGCGCAGCCGCGCCGTGCCCCGCGGCACCGTCGGTGGCCGGATCGCCGGCACCAGCAATCCCTGCGCGGCCAGTCGCGCCGACAATGCCAGCGCCTCGGCATTGCCACCGACCAGCAGCGGCTGGATCGGGGTTGCCGAGCGCATCAACCGCCGCGCATTGCCGGCCAGCCCCTGCTGCAATTGCCGGATCAGTAATTGCAACCGATCACGCCGCCATTCTTCATGTTCGATCAGTTGCAGGCTCGTGAGCAGCGCATGCGCCAGCAGCGGCGGCGGCGCCGTGGTGTAAATATAGGCGCGGGCGTGCTGGATCAGCGTATCAATCAGCGCCGCGTCACCGGCCACAAAGGCCCCGCTGACACCGGCGGCCTTGCCCAGCGTCGCCATGTAAATCATCCGCTCCGAGGCTATGCCAAAGTGAGACAGTGTGCCGCGCCCCTGTGCACCGAGCACGCCGAAGCCGTGCGCATCGTCGATCAGCAGATAGGCGTCGTGGCGTACACACAGTTCCAGCAACTCAGGAACTGGCGCAATGTCGCCGTCCATGCTGAACACGGCATCGGTGATCACCAGCCTGCGGCGTGCCGGCGTCGTCTGCAGCAGCCGCTCCAGCGCTTCGAGATCACCATGCGCGTAACGCTTGAATGCGGCGCGGGACACCAGTGCAGCGTCGTTCAGCGAAGCGTGATTCAGCCGGTCCGCAAACACCGCGTCGCCGCGGCCGGTCAGCGCACTCACGACACCCATGTTCGCCATGTAGCCGGTCGAAAACAGCAGGGCGCGCGGCAACCGGACGAATGCCGCCAGTGCTTCCTCGAGCTGGTGATGCGCGGTGCTGTGGCCAAGGATCAGGTGCGAGGCGCCGGCACCCACGCCGTACTGGTCGATGCCGGCCTTCGCCGCCGCCGCCAGCCGCGGATCGGCTGCCAGACCCAGGTAATCGTTGGTGCAGTAGGCCAGGTAGTCACGGCCATCGACAACTACGCGCGCACGCTGCGGCGAGGCCAGCAGGCGCCGCGAGCGGCGCAGGCCCTGCTCTTCGCGCGCCGCCAGATCAGCAGCCAGCTCAGCGTACAGTGACAAGACCGGTTGCCGAATGATGCAGTAACGGGTGGGGTCGGCGTCAGGCCGCCGGATTCAGCGGCTTGAGACCCAGCCGCGCGAACAGCGCGCGGTCATTTTCGACATCGGGATTGCCGGTGGTCAGCAGCTTCTCGCCGTAGAAAATGGAATTCGCGCCTGCGATGAAGCACAGTGCCTGCACGGCATCGCCCATTTCCTGGCGTCCGGCGGATAGCCGCACCATGGCTCGGGGCATGGTGATGCGGGCGCAGGCGATGGTACGCACGAATTCCAGCGGGTCCAGCGCGGCGGTGCCGTGCAACGGCGTCCCCGGCACCTGCACCAGATTATTGATCGGCACCGACTCCGGGTAAGGCTCCATGTTCGCCAGTTGCGCAATCAGCGTCGCGCGCGCCGTGCGCGTTTCACCCATGCCGACAATGCCACCACAGCAGACGTGCAGGCCGGCTTCGCGCACCTGCGACAGCGTGTCGATGCGATCGGCGTAATCGCGCGTGGTGATGATCTCTTCGTAATAGTCGGCGGCAGTGTCGATGTTGTGGTTGTAATAATCGAGCCCCGCATCGCGTAATTGTGCGGCCTGTCCGGCTTTCAGCATGCCCAGCGTCGCGCAGGTTTCCATGCCCAGCCCGCGCACGGCCTTGACCATGGCGATGACCTGATCCAGATCGCGCTGCTTCGGGCCACGCCATGCTGCACCCATGCAAAACCGGGTCGCACCTTGTTCGCGCGCCGCGCTGGCTGCGGCGACCACCGCGTCCACCGACAAGGTTTCCTGATTTTCGACCCCAGTGTGATAACGCGCCGCCTGCGGGCAATAACCGCAATCTTCGGAGCAGCCGCCGGTTTTTATCGAGAGCAGTGTCGACAACTGCACCGCATTCGGATCGAAATGTTCACGGTGCACCTGTTGGGCACGAAACAGCAGATCGTTGAACGGTAAAGCAAACAAGGCCGCGACTTCGGCAACCTGCCAGCGTGGTGTGGCAGCGGGGATGTCAGCAGGATGGGACGGTTGTTCGTTGACTGTTTGGGTGTCCATGGCTATCGCAGTATGAATATAAATACGTTATAAATCAACTAGTTATATCTAATTATCATCGCAGATGCGGCGTTTCTTGTCAAATTTCCCGACAGGCATACTTAACAACTGGCGCCATTTCGCCCGCGCAAAATGGCAGGCCCGCTGCCTGCTGTGCGGCGCGCAATCACCGGCGCACGGCATTTGCGCGGGTTGCTGGGCTGATCTGCCCTGGCTTGCATCAGCGCGTTGCAGCTGTTGCGCGCATCCGCTACCCGCATCGGGCCTGTGTGGCCGTTGTCTGACCGACCCGCCGCATTACGACAGCGTGGTTGCCGCCTGCCGCTATGAATTTCCACTTGCCGGTCTGATCCAGGCCTGCAAATACGGCGGGCAACTGGCTACGGTCCATCCACTGACCGCAGTGCTGGGCACTCACCGACCACAGTTACCGGATTTAATCGTGCCGATGCCGCTGTCGGCTGCGCGCCTGCGCGAGCGCGGATTCAATCAGGCGCTGGAGCTGGCACGCGGCGCGGCACGCGCGATTAATGTACCGCTCGATGCCACAC
>JBBKXO010000244.1:0-5364 GCA_037969525.1 Burkholderiales bacterium
ATTTGCATATCCGGCGCCGGCGCAGCAGTCCGGACATTGCGCCGCCTGACGGCCGTCACCTCCACACCCTCCTGCGCAAGATCCAGTTCCCGCAGCGGCCTGCCGATCGACTTGGCGCCAGCCGTCACCAGCACCGAATGCAGGCGTGGCTGCGGTGCCTGATCATCATCTTCGCCGGCATCAGTAACACCGCGAAAAAAACCACGGAACAAATCATAACGGCTCTCCCGCGTATCGCGGATGCGGCGCAGTACACGATTCAACGGTACGCCCATCAGCATCAGCGCACTGGAACCCAGCATCAGACTCGCCTCCAGCAGGTCCGCCACCACTTCGGTGGCTCCGGCCTTGCGGAGTTTCTCCACGTCGCTGTCATCAATGGTGCGCACAACCACCGGCAATCCGGGCCGCACTTCGTGGACCATGGCAATAATGCGCAGAGCCGACGGCGTATCGGCGTAGGTAATAATGACGACCCGCGCCCGTGACAGGCCCGCCGCCAGCAAAACTTCACGCCGCGCAGCATCGCCGAACACCACCCGCTCACCCGCCGCCATGGCCTCTCGTATGCGTTGCGGGTCGTTGTCGAGCGCAATCAACGGCACGCCTTCACGCTCGAGAAAGCGCGCGAGGTTCTGGCCGCTGCGGCCATAACCGCAGATGAGCACATGGGCATCGGCTTCCATCGACTTTACGGCGATGTTGTGCAGTTGCATCGCGCGACTCATCCATTCGGTCGCACTCCAGCGCCGCACGATGGCCTCACTTCGCTCGATGACAAACGGCGCAATCAGCATCGACAACACCATGACCGCCAGTACCGGTTGCAATATGCCCGGTTCCAGCAGGCCGCTGCCCAGGGCGTGCGCGAGTATCACAAAACCGAATTCGCCACAGGCCCCGAGCGCGAGGCCGGCGCGCATGGCGACGCCGCTGGGCGCGCCAAACAACCGGCTGAGACCGAAAATCAGCGCCGTTTTGACCAGTACCAACGACACCAGTAGCACGCTGACCCAGGCGTTCTCGATCACGACACGCACGTCGAGCAGCATGCCGATGGTGACAAAGAACAGACCCAGCAAAATATCGCGAAACGGCTTGATGTCCTCCTCAACCTGGTAGCGGTACTCGGTCTCCGAGATCAGCACACCGGCAACGAATGCCCCCAGCGCCAGCGACAATCCCGCCAGTTCGGTCATGTAGGCCACGCCCAGCGTCACCAGCAATACGTTGAGCACGAACAGTTCGGAAGACTTCTGGCGTGCGACCACATGAAACCAGGCCCGCATCAGGCGCTGGCCGACAAAGAGCAGCACCAGCAGCACCACCGCAGCCTTCACCAGGGCAAAACCCAGCGTGGCCGCGAGATTTTCCGGCGGCGCACCCAGGGCCGGGATCAGGATCAGCAGCGGAACCACGGCAAGATCCTGGAACAGCAGCACACCGATGATCTGCTGGCCGTGCGCCGAGTTCAGCTCGAAGCGCTCCGCGAGTAGTTTGGCCAGTATGGCCGTGGACGACAGCGCCAGCGCTCCGCCCAGCACTATGCTGCCCTGCCAGGACACGCCCACCGCCATGGCGACGCCAAAGACCAGCAGCAGGGTCACCAGCACCTGGCTGCCACCCAGCCCGAACACAATGCGGCGCATGGTTCCCAGGCGCGACAGGCTGAATTCAAGACCGATACTGAACATCAGGAACACCACACCGATCTCGGCGAGATCACGCACCTCATCGGTGGTTGTAATCCAGCCCAGCGCATGCGGCCCGATGGAAACCCCGACGATCAGATAACCCAGCAGCGGCGGCAGTTTGAGCGTGCGGAAAATGACCACCACCAGGACGGCGGCAGCCAGCAGTACGAGCACAGGTTGCAGGGTGTTTTGCATGGGTTCGGACTAAGGAAGACGCTTTGAATATTGCCTTTTCTTCAATGAATTGCAAGCCGCATCGGTTGCGGGTCCGGGGGTATCCGTTTGCTATAATTTCAGCAATGAACAAACCCTCCAGCGATACCGCGACGAGTCCTGCGATCGCAGCAGCCCGGGAAGTCCTTGAAATCGAGGCCCGGGCAGTCACCGCCCTGATCGCGCATCTCGATGCACGATTCGAACAGGCGGTACGCATCCTGCTGCAATGCCGGGGACGCGTCGTTGTCAGCGGGATCGGAAAATCCGGACACATTGCGCGCAAGATCGCCGCCACATTGGCCAGCACCGGGACACCGGCGTTTTTTGTGCACCCTGCGGAAGCGAGTCACGGTGATCTCGGCATGGTCACCCGTGACGATGTATTTCTCGCCTTGTCCAATTCCGGCGAAACTGCAGAATTGCTGATTCTCATTCCGGTGCTCAAACGGCAAGGCGCAAAACTGGTGGCTCTGACCGGAAATCCGGCATCCACGCTGGGACGCGAAGCCGATGTGCACCTGTATGCCGGCGCCACCGAGGAAGCCTGCCCACTCAATCTCGCGCCGACCGCGAGCACCACTGCTGCGCTGGCGCTGGGCGACGCCATTGCCGTAGCGCTGATGCGGGCACGTGGTTTTACGCAGGACGAGTTTGCGCGCTCTCACCCCGGAGGCACACTGGGCCGCAAGCTGCTAACGCTGGTGCGGGATGTCATGCGATCCGGATCCGATGCGCCACGCATAGCCGATACCGCTACGCTGACCGACGCGTTGCTGGAAATGTCGCGCGGCCGCATGGGCATGACGGCCGTAGTCAGCGACGATCAAACCGTCAAAGGCATATTTACTGACGGCGATCTGCGCCGCGCCATTGAAAAAGGGCAGGATTTGCGAAAAACGGGCATTACGGATGTCATGTCCGCGAATCCGCGCACCATAGGCCCTGATCACCTTGCTGCGGAGGCCGTTGAAATCATGGAACGCAGCAAAGTCACGCAGTTGCTGGTTGTGGACGACGACAACCGGTTGCTCGGGGCGCTGAACATACACGATCTGTTCCGCGGCAAAGTCGTCTAGTGGCTGCAACTCTCCGGCGGCCCATCCGCCCATGATTGCCAAAGCACAGCGCGTAAGAATCGTAATCTTTGATGTCGACGGGATACTGACCGATGGCGGGTTGTATTATTCAGAGGCCGGTGACACGATGAAGGCATTCGATGTGCGCGACGGTATGGGCATGAAATTGTTGCAGGATTCAGGGGTGGCGCTTGCCATTATCACCAGCCGCCGCGCCGCCAGCGTCAAATTGCGCGCCGATGATCTCGGCATCCGCCATGTGCAGCAGGGCGTGACGGAAAAACTCGCAGCCTATGAAACCCTGCTGGCAGAAACCGGTAACACCACCGATGAGGCGGCATTCCTCGGAGATGATCTGGTCGACCTGCCGGTGCTGCGCCGCTGCGGTTTCGCCGCGACGGTAGCCGATGCTCCGGCAATGCTAAAACGTCACTCCGATTACGTGACGCATGCCAGGGGCGGCAGCGGTGCCGTCCGCGAATTCTGCGAAGTCATCATGCACAGTCAGGGCACGCTGACTGCAGGCACCCGCCGTTTTCTTCACAGCGCCGGACGCTGAACATGAACCGACTTTTCCAATTGTTCCCGCTGGTGTTGCTGGCGGGCCTGGTCAGCCTGACGTTCTGGCTGGACCAATCGATGCAGCAGGGTGGCAAGGTAGCGGAACCCGTGCGGCACGATCCCGATTTCATCATTGAAAAAATCGTAGCACATCGCATGGATGCCAACGGCGATGTCAAGCACACGCTGCACGCCGAACGCATGACCCACTACCCCGACGACGACACAACCGATCTGCAATCTCCGCGCTTCATCAGCAACGTGTCTGGGTCCGTGCCGATCACCATCACCTCACGAACGGCGAAAGTATCCAGTGGCGGCGAATATGTTGATTTCGTGACCGACGTGCGGGCTGTGCGTGCTGCTTATGCAGGCCGCAGTGAACTCGTGCTTGAAACCAGTTTTCTCCATGTCATACCGGACGAGAACATCGCCCGCACTGACCGGCCGGTCACCATCACCGACGCCCATACCGTTGCGCACGCGATTGGCTTAGAATTGAACAGTGAAACCCGCGTCGCCAAATTTCTTTCCCAATTCAATGCAACCTATCATGATCCCGGCCGCGCGAACAAGCGCCGGTAATCAGCGCCGATGGCTGCCTGCCGCCTGCGCAACAGCCCTGCTGTTTGCATTTTTTTCTGCTGACATCGTGCGTGCGGAAAAATCCGACCGGGAAAAGCCGATCAACCTTGAGGCTGACCGGGTGACAGTTGATGACGCCAAACAGATTTCGACATTTGAAGGCCGCGTCGTGCTCACGCAGGGCACGCTCATCATTCGCGGCGACCGCATGGAAATACGCCAGGACAATAAGGGTTTCAAGAACGGCACCACGTGGGGCAATCTCGCGTATTTCAAGCAAAAACGCGAAGGCTACGATGAATACATCGAGGGCTGGGCGGAACGCATCGAGTACGACAGCCAGGCCGACAAAGTGCAGATGTTCAATCGCGCCTTAATGAAAAAAGGCGGTGACGAAGTACGCGGCAACTATATTTCCTACGATGCCAACACCGAGTTCTTTCAGGTAACCGGCGCCGGCACCAAGGCTGCGCCCGGCACGGACGGACGTGTGCGGGCCGTGCTGCAGCCCAAGCCCAAGGATAAACCGTCAACGTCGACGGCCCCGCCCAAGTCCGCGGATGCCGCCCCGCGGGAAACGCCGCAGCGCTGAAAGCCGCGTGGACACCACCGTGCAGACATTGCCAGGTAATACGCCTCTGGAAGACGCGCCTCCGGGAACTTTCCTGCTGAAGGCCACCGGACTCAAGAAAAGCTACCGTTCCCGGACCGTCGTCAAGGATGTATCGCTGGAAGTGCGCAGCGGCGAAGTCATCGGATTACTGGGTCCCAACGGCGCCGGTAAAACCACCTGCTTCTACATGATGGTGGGGCTGGTCGCCATGGATGGCGGCGAACTCTATCTCGATCAGCAGCGGCTGACACATATGCCGATGCACAACCGGGCGCGCCTGGGTTTAAGCTACCTCCCCCAGGAGGCTTCGATATTCCGGCGCCTCTCGGTTTCTGACAACGTGCGCGCCATCCTTGAGCTTTACCACAGTGACTCGGCAATCATTGAAACCCGGCTCGATACCTTGCTGCAGGACTTGCATGTAGGACATTTGCGCAATAATCCGGCCATCAGCCTTTCGGGCGGGGAGCGGCGGCGGGTGGAAATAGCACGCGCGCTGGCAACCGAGCCGCGTTTCATCCTGCTCGACGAGCCCTTTGCCGGGGTGGATCCGATTGCCGTGATTGAAATTCAGAAAATCATCGGTTTTCTGAAGGCCCGCGGCATCGGCGTATTGATC
>JBBKXO010000245.1:0-3750 GCA_037969525.1 Burkholderiales bacterium
GACGCTGGCCGAGGAGGGCATCAAGGGGTTCGCCGCGGCCAACTGGTGGGGCATCATGTTTCCCGCCGGCGTGTCGAAGTCGATTATCGACAAGGTGTCGACCGACCTCGGCCGTGCGCTGGCGGACGCGGAGGTCAAGAAAAATCTGGGTGTTATGGCGATCGAAGCGGTTTACACACCACCCGAGCAATTTGCGGCGTTTATCCAGTCCGAGCGCAAACTCTGGGGTGATGTGATCCGCGATGCCAAGATCACCGGCAATCAGTAACACAGTTCAGTTTTGCTGAGAACGGCGGCCCGCGGGCCGCCTTTTTTTATGGGTGTTTGCGAAACACCAGATCCCAAACGCCGTGACCGAGTTTCAGGCCGCGGGTTTCGAATTTGGTCTGCGGACGATAGGCCGGACGTTCCGCATAATCTGCAGCGGTATTGGCGAGGCCGGGTTCTGCAGTCAATACGCTCAGCATCTGTGTCGCATATTCCTGCCAGTCGGTCGCCGTGTGCAGATAGCTGCCTGGTTTGAGTCGCGACGCGGCAAGCCCCACAAACGCCGGCTGGATCAAGCGTCGTTTCTGCTGGCGCTTCTTGGGCCACGGATCGGGGAAATAAACGTGCATCCCGTTCAGGCTGGCCGGCGCGATCATGTGCTGCAGCACGGCCACGGCGTCGTGCTGGATGACACGCACATTGGTCAGTCCCAGTTCATCAATCTGCTTCAGCAGGCTGCCCACACCGGGGGTGTGCACTTCGATGCCGAGGTAATCCGTATCAGGATGGGCGGCGGCGATGGCAACCGTGGTTTCGCCCATGCCACAGCCGATTTCGAGTATGCGTGGTGCGCGTCGACCAAAAACAACGTCAAGATCAACGGGGGCTTCAGCATAAGGAATGCCATAACGGGGCAGCAGCGTTTCATGCGCACGGAGCTGTGCGTTGGAGACGCGGCCCTGGCGCAGTACATAGCTGCGGATGGGCGGATGTGAAGTCATCGCGGTGAGCGGATGCGGATTACCTGGTGTTGCCCGTGAGCCGTGCGTAGTCCGTGGATGGCCTCAGGGTTTGCCAATCATGCCGCCCGTCGGCGAACTTGGCGCTGCGGTATACAGCTTCTTCGCCATGCGCCCTGCACGCCAGGCCTCGCGGCCCGCTTCGACAGCTTTTTTCATTGCCGAGGCCATCAGCACCGGGTTCCTGGCGGCGGCCACGGCGGTATTCATCAGCACGGCATGGCAACCCAATTCCATGGCGATGGTGGCATCGGAAGCGGTGCCCACGCCGGCGTCGACAACCACCGGTACTTTTGCATTCTCAATGATGATCTGCAGATTCCACGGGTTGAGTATGCCCATGCCGGAACCGATCAGCGAAGCCAGCGGCATCACCGCCACACAGCCAATGTCCTCCAGCTGTTTGGCGATGATCGGGTCATCCGAGGTGTAGACCATGACTTTGAATCCGTCCTGCACCAGTGTTTTGGCGGCGGCGATGGTTTCAACCATATTCGGGTACAGCGTTTTCGGATCACCGAGTACTTCCAGCTTGACCAGGTCGTGGCCGTCGAGCAGTTCCCGCGCCAGCCGCAGCGTACGCACCGCATCATCCGCGGTGTAACAGCCGGCGGTATTGGGCAGCAGCGTGTATTTGGACATCGGAATGACGTCGAGCAGGCTGGGCTCGTCGGGATTCTGGCCGATGTTGGTGCGGCGGATGGCCACGGTGACGATCTGCGCGCCGCTCGCTTCCACTGCGGCGCGGGTTTCGGCAAAGTCCTTGTACTTACCAGTGCCGATCAGCAGGCGGGAGGCGTAGGGCTTGCCGGCGATGATCAGCGGATCGAGGTTTTCATGTGGTTTCATGGGAGGGTCGTCGTCAGTCAGTTACTCAACAAGCCTGCAGTGTTGCATGCGGCCGCAGGCTGCGGCAATGATCGTCGTCAATAATTGTGCCTAACCGCCACCCACTGCGACCACGATTTCGAGGCGATCACCGTCCTGCAGCACACAGACGCCAAAGCGGCTGCGCGGCACGATTTCGCCGTTGCGCTCCATGGCGATGCGCTTGCCCGCCAATTGCAGGGCATCGACCAGTTCGGCGCAGTTTGGCGCGTGGTCGAAGGCGCGGGATTCGCCGTTGATAAGGATTGAAATCAAAGCAGTGATCTTATTGTAGGTATATAAAGCGTGTTCAGGTCTATGCCAAAACCACATTTTACCGCCGTGCGCAGGGTTTTTCGACCGACGCAACGCAGGATGGCCACTCATTCATGAATCTGTCTGATCGACATTATCTGACGTCGTTGTTCGAGCCGGCTGCGGTCGCGATCATCGGTGCCAGCGAACGCGCCGGGGCCATCGGTACGGTGCTGGTCGCGAACATGCTCGCAGCGCGGTATCACGGCGCATTGTTTGCGGTGAATCCCAAACACGGCCGCGTGCAGGGCGTGCCGTGTTTCCCGGTCATCGGGCAGGTGCCGCAGCGGGTGGATCTGGCAGTCATTGCGACGCCGCCGGAAACCGTGCCGCAACTGATGGTGGAGTGCGGGCTGGCCGGCGTGCGCGCAGCGGTCATCATCACGGCAGGTTTTGGCGAGGCCGGTGTTGCCGGGGCACGGCTGGAACGTGCCGCGATGGACAATGCACGACGCCATGGGGTGCGCGTGGTCGGCCCCAATTGCCTGGGCATCATGCGTCCCGATATTGGTCTCAATGCGACGTTCGCGCGTGGCAATGCCTTGCCCGGCGCACTGGCGCTGGTGTCCCAATCAGGCGCGGTGTGCACGGCGATGGTCGACTGGGCACGGCCCAACAAAGTGGGTTTTTCCAGTGTGATCTCGATGGGTGGATCGCGCGACGTTGATTTCGGCGAAATCATCGATTACCTGGTCAACGATCCGCGCACCGAACACATCCTGCTCTACATCGAAGGCGTGCGTGATGCGCGGCGGTTTTTTTCCAGCCTGCGCGCCGCGGCCCGGGTCAAACCGGTGATCCTGATGAAAGTGGGGCGGCATCCGGTGGGGTCGCGCGCCGCGGTGTCGCACACCGGCGCCATTGTTGGCGCTGATGACGTGTTCGATGCGGCGGTACGTCGTGCAGGCGTAGTAAGGGTGACCACCATTGGCCAGCTGGTGGCGGCGGCGCAGGCGTTATCGGCCAATGTGCGGCCGCGCGGCGACCGACTGGTGATCATTACCAACGGTGGCGGTCCCGGTGTGATGGCCGCGGATCGTGCGGCCGACCTTGATTTGCCGCTGGCGGAACTTTCTCCGGCCACGCTGCAGGCTTTGAAGGGTGCGCTCCCGGCGAACTGGTCACACGGCAACCCGGTCGACCTGATCGGCGATGCCGATGCAGCCCGCTATCGTGCTGCCGTGGCAGCCTGCCTCGACGATGAGAATGTCGATGGCGCGCTGGTGGTGCTGACGCCGCAGGCGATGACCGAACCGACGGCAGTGGCCGACGCGGTGATCGACGTGGCGCGGGGTCGCTCGAAGCCGGTTCTCGCCTGCTGGATGGGGGAGGCAGAAGTGGCGGCTGGACGCAAACGGTTTGCCGACGCCGGCATCCCGGTGTTTCGCACCCCCGATCCTGCGGTCGAGATATTTGCGCATCTGTCCGCCTTTTATCGCAATCAGCAGACGCTGTTGCAGGTGCCCGGGCCGCTGGCCATGCGCTCGCCGCCGGACGTGGCGGCGGCGCGATTGATCATTGACGCGGCGTTGGCCGAAAAGCGCAGCGTATTAAACGAAAT
>JBBKXO010000246.1:0-5688 GCA_037969525.1 Burkholderiales bacterium
ATCCCAACCGCCAGAATGCAGAGGTCGAGTGTTTCCTGGAAGCGCCGGCCTTCGACCGCCAGGGCAATCTTTATGTGTGCGACATACCCTTCGGCCGGATTTTCCGCATCACGCCGAAAGGCGACTGGGATCTGGTGATCCAGTACGACGGCTGGCCCAACGGTATGAAATTCCACAAGGACGGCCGGCTGTTCATCTGCGACTACAAGGAGGGCCTGCTCGCGCTGGACGTCAAAACCGGAAAACTCGAAACCATTTTGCGTACAGCGTACAGCGAAAGCTTCAAGGGTCTGAACGACATGCACTTCGCATCGAACGGTGATCTGTATTTCACCGATCAGGGGCAGACCGGCATCGTGGACCCCACCGGCCGCGTCTACCGCCTGAAGGCCAACGGCGAGCTGCGGCGCCTGGTCGAAAATGCGCCCAGCCCCAACGGCATCACGCTGTCGACCAATGAAAAGCAGGTCTATGTCGGCATGACACGCTCGAATTCAGTGTGGCGGCTGCCGATCATGGCCGACGGTTCGGTATCCAAAACCGGCCTGGCAATCCAGCTCTCCGGCGGCGTCGCCGGACCCGATGGCATCGAGATGGATGGTGAAAACGGACTGCTGGTGTGCCAGCTGGGTGTCGGCATCTGGCGCTTCGACGCCAACATGCTGCCGACGCATCTGATTTCGTCCAAGAGCCACGACAAGCACCACCACCTCGACAACCTCGCCTTCGGCGGCCCGGATCACAAGCAGATTTTCATCACCGAAGCGCTGAGCGGCGACGTGCTGACGGCGAAAGTCCCGTTCGTCGGCAAGAAGCTCTACGGCCACATGTAAGAACGTCAACGCTGCAAAAAGAAACGGCGCACAAAGTGCGCCGTTTCTTTGTACCGCGAACAATCAAGTCGTCTGAAGCGCGGTTACTGCTCAGTGATCCATCGGCAAGCTGTACCGCGCAAGCTTCTCCCCATCGAGAGCTATCCCCAGCCCGGGCCCGGATGGCAGGGCAATGCTTCCACGGCTGATATCGAGCCGGGTCGTTGCCACGGTATCGAGCACTTTCAATGGACCAACGCATTCCAGTCCAGGCACGACATTGCGAGAAGTGGCGCCGAGCATGATCTCCGCCGTCGTGCTGAGATCCAGCCCGAAACCGTGTCCCAGCACCACCGGGAGACCCGCTGCCTCCGCAGTTGCCAGCATGCGCGCGGCCGGCAACAAGCCACCAGCTTGCTTGATGCCGAACTTCACGAAATCGGCGCAGTCCGCCTTGATCACCCGAATCAGGCTTTGGTGATCGCTGATGGATTCGTCGGCCATGATTGGAATGCCACCTTCCCGCCGAACCCTCGCCAGGCCAGCAAGGTCGTCCTTGGGCGTCGGCTGCTCGAACAATTGCATGTCGCAGGATTTGACAGCACGGCATAACGCCAGCGCCTGATCCACGGTGCATTGCATGTTGGCGTCCATGCGCAGATGAATATCCTTACCGACGGCGTCCCGCACCGCCATCACCCTGGCACTGTCCTTGCCGACATTGTTGCCGACCTTGATCTTCATCGACTTGAACCCGGCATCCTTCCAGCGTTTCGCTTCAGCTGCCGCTTCGTCCGGCAGCAACTCCCCGACCCAGCCGTTGAACAACACCCGATCAAGGATGGCGCCGCCGACGTAATCGTGAAGGGCAATGCTCGACCGACGACAGACAAGCTCTATGCAGGCCAGTTCCACGGCCACGACAGCTCCGGGCTGCGACGGAGTCAGCTTGGAGGCGATCTCGACGATGCGATTGACGTTGCCCGGATCCTTCCCGATCAGGGCTGGAGCGATACGATCCCGAATGGCCAGTGCAAGCTCCGGACCGGTGTGGGGCGACTTGGCCGTGGATGAGGGATCAATGCTGCTGATGCCGATCGCACCGTCCGAAGCTGTTACCCGCACCACTACACACTTGATGACATTTTTGGAGACGCCACCACTGGTAAACGTCCCCACCAGAGGCATGCCTATGCAAAACACTTCAATCTTGTTGATCGTTGCAGTCATTCCGGACCTCTTCCGTTACCTAATTGAAGAAAATCGTGCGCTGGTTTTCAATTGCATACCTTGAGCCAGGCGCACCTTAAGCCGTTTCATTACCGCATCCAACACTCCCGCCAGAACCGGGTGAGAGAGTCGCTGTCAGGTGGAATCCTTACCACGAAAAAGCCAATGGCAGGCAAGCTGCTCTAAGGCCATATGTAATTTCAGCTCGACCCGAATGCCTCAATCACCGCGAAGACCGGTCTCCCGGATCAGTTTGCCCCACATCTGGACCTCGTTCCGGATATGCGCACCGAACTCCTTCGGCGTGCTGCCGACCAGTTCGGAACCTTCTTTTTCCATGCGCGAGCGCACCTCTGGGTCGGCGATGACCCCCTTCACCTGCTGGTGCAGGAACAGCACGACCTGCTGCGGCGTCTTCAGCGGGGAAACGATGCCGTACCAGTTGCCGACATCGAATCCAGGCAGTGTTTCAGCAACTGCCGGCAGATTGGGAAATGCCTGCGCACGCTTGAGAGTGGTCACCGCGATACCCCTGATGCGACCCGCGGTCATGTGCGGACGTGCACCCAGGGGATTCAGGAACGCAAGCTGTATCTGCCCCGACGCCAATTCAATCATGACCTGCCCACCGCCCTTGTAGGGCACATGCGTCATGGCAATACCGGCACGTCGTGTCAGCAGCGTGCCCGCCAGATGCTGCATGCCGCCGGTGGCCGAAGAGCCATAGTTCAGGGCGCCGGGTTTGGCCTTCGCCAGTACGATCAACTCGGGTATCGATTTCACGGGCACGGCATTGGGCACCAGGACCACATAGGGTTGCTGCGTCACTTGCGTGATCGGCGCGAAGTCTTTTGCCATGTCATACGGCAGATCCCTGTGCATCGTGCTACTAGCGGCAGTACTGCCCGAAATCATGGTCAGTGTGTAGCCATCATTGACTGCGCTTTTCGTCATCTCCATCGCAATGCGGCCGCCGGCGCCGGGCCGGTTATCGACCACGAACTGCTGCCCGGTACGCTCCGACAACTTCTGTGCGACGGCGCGTGCGACCAGGTCAGTTCCGCCGCCGGCAACAAACGGTACCAGCAAACGCACGGGCTTGTTCGGATATGACTGCGCCGCAGCTGCGGCCGGCAATGCCGCTGCAACGGCCGCGCAAAACATGCAGATAACGCGTCTGCTCATAAACACTTTCCCTCCAGATTGAATGGTTATGGATGCCCCGCAGGCACCGGGTGTCGCTATGAACGAAGGACTCCGGAATCTCGCCCGATGCGCGCAAGCCTGTATTCGAGCGAATGCCGGACATGTTCCCGGGCAGCGGCTTCGGCACGTGTCACATCCCTCGCCTCAATCGCTTCCAGGATAGTCAGATGCTGTGCATGTGCTGCGCGCGCGCGCGGCTTGTCCAGCAGGTTGGAATTGCCAAGCAGCGGGAATGACGCCTGTACGCCGATCGCGGCCTTGCGCAGAAAATGGTTGTGCGCGGCATCGAGTATCGCGTCGTGAAAGCGGCGGTTCAGCCCCATCAGCGCCCGCGGATCGGCCAGCGCCTCTGCCTCCTGCCTGCTCAGGTCGCGCATGACCTCGATCTCCGCTGCAGTGGCATTTTGTGCACACCAGCCTGCCGCAGCGCTTTCCAGCAATTCACGCACCGCAAACAACTGACGAATGTCTTCCGCATCAAGGCGCATCACCATCGCACCGCGGAACGGCTGGTTCAGCAGCAACCCTTCGCTCTCCAGCTTGCGCATGGCTTCACGCACCGGGGTGCGGCTCATGCCCAGCCATTCGGCAATATCGGTTTCGGTCAGATGAGTGCCGGTGGCCAGCCGCCCTTCCTGGATGGCGCGACGGATTTCCAGCGCGGCCACTTCACCCAGAGACCGCGCGTCTGCGGTGGCTGGTGACTGGCGCGATGTCAGTCGCGCCAGTGCAAGCTGGTCCGGGGCATGCGAGGATTGTTTCTTCGAACGGCTGCGGGTCGCCAAGATTTATGCCGCCATCACGGCTTCGCCGTTGATCACCGTGCGCAGCATGACACGCGGCTGCGACGAATCAACCTCAGAGCGGTAATGCATCGCGCAACGGTTGTCCCACAGGATGACGTCACCGACCTGCCAGACGTGTTTCCACGCGTATTTTTCTTGTGTCGCATGCGCCCACAGCCGGTCGAGCAGCGCCTCACTCTCTTCGTTGGACATGCCCAGAATGTAATTCGACGGCCAGTCGCGGCGACGGCCGAGGTATAGCGCGGGTTTACCCGTGACCGGATGTACGCGCACCAGCGGATGCGCCGGCCCCGGCACTTCTTCCGGCGTGGCAGGCATCTTGACCGTCGGACGCAGCACCCCGGCGCTGTTGCGGCTGGCATCATGAATCTGGGAGCGCCCCTTGATCGCCGCCTTGAGATCAGCAGGCAACTCTTCATAGGCACGATACTGGTTGTTGAAACAGGTGTCGCCGCCGCCATTGGTCGGAATGACGACTGAATACAACATGCTGCCCGCCGGAGGCACGGCTACGTAAGAGTTATCGCTGTGCCACACCACTTCGTAACTGCCCAGCCCGCCATTGTCCTTGACCGGATTTCCTTCCTCGTCGAGATTACTGATCAGGCTCACATGCGGATGCAGCGGCACACGCCGGCCGCCGATCTTGTAACCGCCGGCGATTTCGTATTTGCGCGCAGCCGGCTCCTTCGTTACGCCAAAGATGCCTGCCGCATCGAGAAAGGAGATGTCCGGCAGCTGCTGGCCGCGCACACACAAAACCAGATGATCCGCCCACGCTTTGCGCATTAACTCGCGTGTCGCCTCCGGTACTGGCTGCGACAGGTCGACACCGCGGATTTCGGCACCCAGTGCCGCACCACTGGGAACAACCTGCACCTGCTCGGGTGCGTTTACTTTCGGGTTTATCGCATGCTGTGTGCTCATGACTAACTCCTGATATCAAATTAATTCTATAGATTGAAAAGTTCAGATCATCGCGCGATAGCCGGCCTTGCGATGTATGCCGCGACGGATAGCATCCACTGCAGCCACACCAGCCGGAGCGACACTGGAAAAATTGATTTCTTGGCGTAATCGATCAGCGGCTCGGCAATTTCGATCAGATCCTCACTCACCCGCAACGGAATGCCGACTTCCGACATCAGCAACATGCTGTGACGCCTGGGTTTCGGTGGAATACGCGGCACTTCGATCATCGGAAAGGCCGTGCTGCCGTATGGCGTGCCGGTTGCGGACATTAGGGCTGACTCCTGAATGGTTCGGCAGATTGTATACCGTGTATACAATCCTTGCAAACGGCAGGACCCAGCCTTGCAGGATCAAGCCTGATTACCGAGGCGTCGTCTACCCGCAGCACCCGCTGCCGCCATCAGACAATCAATTCCACAGGATCGCCCACCCGGATTTCACCGCCGCCCCCACGGGTCAGCATGCCGACAGCCAACGTCGGTTCCTTCTGGGCAAAACGCTGCATCAGGGTCTGCAGGATCTGGCGATCACGTTCGCCGGTCAGCGGATTGGCATGAGTCGCCAGACACCGCACTTTGGGTTTCACCACATCAAACCCGACGTCGCCAATGCGAATGCCGTGCCCCAGCCAGGATTGCTCCTCCCATGCCCCAACGCCTTCA
>JBBKXO010000247.1:0-2967 GCA_037969525.1 Burkholderiales bacterium
GACATGAGTGAAGATTTTGTACGGCTGGATACCGATGTGCTGGTCATTGGCGGGGGAGTTGCCGGCACCATGGCCGCGATACCGGCGCTCGAAGCCGGGCTGAAGGTGGTGATCTGCGAGAAAGGCAAGATACTCGATCACTGCGGCAGCATAGGCTGCGGTGTTGACCATTACCTGACGATCATGGAGTCAGGTCCGGAGTGGGATACGCCGGAGTTCCTGTTGAAACACGTGCCCGAGCTGACCGACGGCATTGTCGACATGGCGGTGGCGGGGCGGGTGATCCATGAAATGCCGCGCATATTCCGCAAGATCGAAGCCATGGGTGTGGATTTCAAGGACCGGCAGACGGGGGATTACTACCGCCTGCGTTCATTCGGCCTGCCCGGCACCTACCACATCAATTTCGACGGCACCGATTTCAAGAAACACCTTGGCGAACGCGTGCGCAAGGGCAAGGCCACCGTGCTGATGCGCACCATGGTCGTGCAGTTGCTGGTCAGGGATAACCGCGCCTATGGGGCCATCGCCTTCAACTTCCGCAGCGGCGAGTGGACGGTGATTCGTGCGAAATCGGTGGTGCTGGCCGCCGGTGACGTCAATCGCATTTCGCAGAACGCTTCGGGCCTGGCCTTTGATTCCTGGCACATCCCGTACAACACGGGCGACGCGCAGGCGATGGGTTACCACGCGGGCGCTGCACTGGCCAACATGGAGTCGGTGGAGGCGACACTGACGCCCAAGGGTTTTTCCTGCCAGGGACTCAATGCGCTGGTCAGCCTCGGCGCGTATTTCGTCAACAAGGCGGGCGAGCGCTTCATGTTCAAGTACGACAAGAAGGGTGAGAACGCGCGCCGCGCGGTCATCGCCGATGGCGTCATCAACGAATATCTGCTCGGCAACGGTCCCATTTATCTGGATTGCCGCCATCTGTCGCAGGACATGCTCGACCGCATGGAACATACCTTGCAGGTCGATCGCTACACGCTGCCGGCGTATTACCAGCAGAAAGGCGTCAACTTCCGTGAAGAGCTGGTGGAGGTGTCCGTCTCTGAACTCAGCATACGGCGCAGCGGCGTTTATTTCCGCGGCAGCGGCCTCGCGGTAGACACCAATGGCGAAACTGCGGTGGAGGGTTTGTTTGCCGCCGGCGATTGCGCCACAGTCAGCGGCGGCATTTCCGGTGCCGCGGTGCTCGGGCATATTGCCGGCGAGGGCGTGGTGCAACGTATCCGGGCTTCGACGGGTGCCTTGCCCGAGGTAGACCGCACCGCGCTGGAGTCTGTGCGAGCACAGTCTGCAGCGCATTTGCGGCAGCAGGACGGCATGCCATGGCAGCAGTTTGAGGATGCCACCCGGCAGACGGTCACCGATTACATCGGCGTCCGCCGCAATGAACAGGGGCTGAAGCTGGCGCTTGATACCCTGTGCGCACTGGCCAAGCGCGAATCCGCGCTCAAGGCGGACGACCTGCACGGTCTGATGCGCGTGCATGAGTCGAAAAACATCCGCATGAATGCCGAAATCATGGCGACAGCGTCGCTGGCGCGCCAGGAGACCCGCACCGGCTCGGCACACTGGCGGCTGGATTATCCAAAAACAGACGACGTGAACTGGCGCAAGTTCGTGATCGTCGAACGCGGCAAGGACGGGCCGGTTACCCGCACCCTGTCGACGGACCAGCCGTTGTCTGCCGCGTTCAGTCGCAACCGCGCCGCGGCGCTGGTTTAGGAGCATGGCGATGAATCCGCAGAAAAAAGAGGTATTCAATCCCATCCGCATCAATCCGGAGACCTGCATCAAGTGCAATCTCTGCGACTGGATCTGTCCGGGTGATCTGATCTACAAGGAAGAGGACAACCGTGAAACGCTGCCGGTGATCAAGTATCCGGATGAATGCTGGTATTGCGGGTTGTGCCAGTCGATCTGCCCCACTAACGCCATCACCGTGGTGTTTCCGGAACAGATGGTGCGCAACCAGACCGACGTGATGACGCTGTTGGGCAAGGTCGTGAAGTAGGGCAATGGCGGATCAAGGCGGCGTGTCCGGCGAGCGCACTCTGACGCAGGTCAAGGCGGAAATTCTCCGGCGCGCGGGCCGCAACAGTCCGCTTGAACACATTACTCTTGAAGATGCGCAAGCCGCCGCTGCTGCACTGACCAGCCTCGACCGCGATCACTGGGCCGGTGTCTGGTGCGACATAGGCCTGCGCCATGAAGCAGCGGCCGATGACCTGCTGCGGCAGGGTGCGAATGGAAAAGCCATAGCAGACGCCTACTTTCTCGCCTACAGCAATTGCCGCACCGGTCGTTATCCGGTGGCGAGTACGCCGGGCAAGATAGAGGCCTATCACCATTCCCTGCGCAATTTCCGCAAAGCGGCCAGCTATTTCGATCCGCCGCTGCAGATTGTTGAATTTCCGTTTGCAGGCAGGATGCTGACCGGGTATCTGCAGCTTCCGCCAGACTGTGTCCGGCCGCCGCCGGTCGTCATGCACTGGGGTGGCGTTGACGGCTGGAAGGAAGACCGCCAGCGCAACAGCGGAATCCTGCACAGCCATGGCTTTGCAACATTCACCATGGATATGCCTGGCACGGGAGAAAATCCGGCGCGCTACATGGACCCGCATGCGGAGCGCACATTTTCCGCGGCCATAGACCATCTGCTGCAGCGCGACGACGTGGACGGCCGGCGAATCGGCATCTGGGGCGGCAGTTTTGGTGGTTACTGGGCGGCAAAACTGGCGCATGTCGAAGCGCGGCGGATCAGTGCTGCGGTCACCCAGGGCGGCAATGTACATTACGGCTTCCAGCGCGCATGGCTGGAGCCGGCGCTGACCCGGACCGCGTCGACTTACCTGCTGGGGCCCGCCAGCCTGCTCGATGCGCGCAGCTGGGTGCTGGGTGCGCAGTCTCTCGAAGAAGTTCTGGGCATGGCCCCCCGGCTGTCGCTGAAGGATCTGGGCC
>JBBKXO010000248.1:0-6228 GCA_037969525.1 Burkholderiales bacterium
GGGAAACTGGGAGTGCAACTGGTGATCCGCGCCACGGATTTCAACCGCCTGCAGGACAAGCTGCGGCGCGGCACGGCGCAACTGTATTTCCTCGGTTGGAACGCCGATTACCCCGACCCCGAAAACTTCCTGTTCCTGCTGCACGGTCCCCAGAGCCGCGCACAGACGCAGGGTGAAAATGCCTCCAATTACAAAAACGCCGAATTCGACCGGTTGTTTGATCGCATGAAACACATGGCGAATGGTCCCGAACGTCAGGCAATCATCGATCGCATGATCGAGGTGCTGCGTCACGACGCACCCTGGGTATGGAGCTATGTCCCCAAGGATTACACCCTGCATCATGCCTGGGTGCATAACCGCAAGCCCAACCAGATTGCCAACAATGGTCTCAAGTACCAGCGCCTGGATCCGGCACTGCGCGCGGTGAAGCGACGCGAATGGAACCATCCGGTGATCTGGCCTCTGGCACTGATCGGCATCATGCTGGTGCTCAGCCTGCTGCCGGCTATCGCGGCTTACCGCCGTCGCGAACGGCGTACCGCTGTTACGGAGAGCGCATGACCGCATACATCATCCGCCGCCTGATCTATGGCGTGTTCGTGCTGCTGGGTGTCAACGTGCTCACCTTCGCGTTGTTCTTTTTCGTCAATTCGCCCGACGATATGGCGCGGGCGCAGCTCGGCTCCAAGCGGGTCACAGCGGAGGCCGTGGCCAAGTGGAAACACGAGAGGGGATATGATAAGCCATTGTTTTTAAACGAAAAAGCATCAGGCTCCGGGCGCCTCACCGAGACCGTGTTTTTCGACAAATCGATCCGCTTGTTTGCGTTCCAGTTCGGCGCCTCCGACCAGGGGCGCAACATCGGCTATGACATCAGCACCCGCATGTGGCCCAGCCTCGCGGTGCAGGTGCCGGCGTTCGTGATCGGCCTGGCGGTCTACATCACCTTTGCGCTGCTGATGGCGTTTTTCCGGGGGACCTATATCGATTTCTGGGGCGTGGTGCTGTGCGTGCTGATGATGTCAATCTCGGCGCTGTTCTACATCATTGGCGGCCAGTTTGTGTTCGGCAAGCTGTGGAACCTGGTGCCGATTTCGGGTTACGACGCGGGTTTTGACGCCATCAAGTTCCTGGCGCTGCCAGTGCTGATCGGCGTAATCAGCGGCATCGGCGGCAATGCGCGCTGGTATCGCACGATATTCCTCGAGGAAATCAACAAGGATTACGTGCGCACCGCGCGTGCCAAGGGATTGTCCGAAACGCGGGTGCTGTTCCGCCATGTGCTGCAGAACGCGATGATCCCCATTCTGACCGGCGTGGTGGTGGTGATCCCGCTGCTGTTCATGGGGGCGTTGATTACTGAATCCTTTTTTGGCATTCCCGGTCTCGGCAGCTACACCATAGACGCCATCAGCCAGCAGGACTTTGCGATTGTGCGCGCGATGGTGTTCCTGGGCTCTGTGCTCTACATCATCGGCCTGATCCTCACCGACATTTCCTACACGCTGGTCGATCCGCGGGTGCGCTTCTCATGATGCCTTTTGTGTTCGAATGGCTGTGGAGCGACCTGCTGGTCTGGCTGCTGGTAGCGGTCGTGGTCGGCCTGGTTTTCTATACGCGCGCCCATCCGCACCTGCGCGCGCCATGGGCGCGGGTCGGTCGAAGTTCGAGCGGCATGGCGGCAGCCACCGTGCTTGCGGTATTTGTAGTGATCGGACTGCTGGATTCAGTGCACTACCGGGCGGCGCTGCCGCCGCAGGGTGGCAAGGTGGCCTATGCCACGGAAGTGAGCAGTCTGCTCGACCTTGGACTGGTGGCGCTGCGCGCGACCCGGGAAAAAACCTATTCGGCGCCGCTGGCCACCCATCTCTATGCCAAGGAGACCGTGCAATCCGCCGACGGTCGTGAGACCCGTGTTTTCCCGCGGCTGCGCCACGGTGGAGCGCATCTGGCTGATCCCGAAACCGACTGGGCGCGCGATGTCGCGACCAGGGCCTTCCGCGGCCTGGCGCTGGCGTTGGTGCTGTGGCTGATGGCGGCCATCGCCATTTGCGCAGTACGGTCGCGGCGCACGGGCGCCGGCATTGAGTCCGCCTGGCGCGACATCTGGCAGGGACGCTCAGCCGTGCCCTGGCGCGCTGTGTTGTACGCGCTGGGTTTGCTGTGCGTGATCATTGGTCCGGTGGTGGCGCTGGCGCCGCATTACCATGTGCTGGGCACCGACAAGGTGGGGCAGGACGTGCTGTATCAGTCGTTGAAAAGCATACGCACGGGGCTGGTCATCGGCACGCTGGCGACCATGGTGATGCTGCCGTTCGCGCTGGTGCTGGGCGTGATGGCGGGTTATTTAAAGGGTTGGGTCGACGACGCAATCCAGTATTTGTACACGACGCTGTCGTCTATCCCCGGCGTGCTGCTGATCGCGGCGGCGGTGCTGATGATGCAGGTCTACATCGAAATCAATTCATCACTGTTCCCGACCACGGAAATCCGTGCTGATGTGCGGCTGCTGGCCTTGTGCGTGATCCTTGGCGTCACCAGTTGGACGGGACTGTGCCGGCTGCTGCGTGGCGAAGCGCTCAAACTGCGCGAGATGGAATACATACAGGCTGCGCACGCCTTCGGCGTGTCGCACTGGCGCATTATGATGCGCCACCTGATGCCCAATGTGATGCATATCGTGATGATTGCACTGGTCATGGATTTCAGCGGGCTGGTGCTGGCCGAAGCCGTGTTGTCCTACGTCGGCGTCGGGGTTGATCCGTCGATGATCAGCTTCGGCACCATGATCAACAGCGCACGCCTGGAAATGGCGCGCGAGCCCATGGTGTGGTGGTCGCTGGCCGCAGCCTTCATGTTCATGCTGACGCTGGTGTTGTCGGCCAACCTGTTTGCCGATGCGGTGCGCGATGCTTTTGACCCGCGGCTGATCATTGCAGGCGGGCGGCCGTGAACGCGCCGCTGCTGCGGGTCAATGACCTGACCACGTTAATCCGTGGCGGCGCTGCGCCCCTGCGCGCCGTCGACGGCGTGTCGTTCGAGATAGCCGCCGGTGAAACCTATGCGTTGGTGGGCGAGTCGGGCTGCGGCAAATCGATGACCGCGCTGTCGATCATGCGCCTGCTGCCCGATGCCGCGCACATCGCCGGCGGCTCGGTCGAACTGGCGGGCAACAACCTGCTGGCGCTGCCGGAAGCGCAGATGCGCGATGTGCGCGGGCGGCGGGTGGCGATGATCTTCCAGGAACCGGGGCTGTCGCTGAACCCGGTGATGACGGTGGGCGCGCAGATCGCTGAGGCGGTGCGCAGCCACACTGCACTCACCGGTGCTGCGGTGGATGCGCGGGTGCTGGAATTGCTGGATGCGGTGCGCATGCCGGACGCGCGGCGGCGCATGACTGAATACCCGTTCCAGATGTCGGGCGGCATGAAGCAGCGGGTGATGATCGCGATTGCCCTGGCCTGCGATCCGGACCTGCTGATCGCCGATGAGCCGACAACGGCGCTCGACGTTACGGTGCAGGCACAGGTGCTGGATCTGCTGCGCGAGCTGCAGCGTACCCGCAATATGGCCATGCTGCTGATCACCCATGATCTCGGCGTCGTCGCGCAGATGGCACAGCAGGTCGCCGTGATGTACGCCGGAGAAATCATCGAGTCGGCGCCGGTCGCCGCGTTCTTTGCCGGGCCGGCGCATCCCTATGCCCGCAAGCTGTTTGAATCGTTGCCGGACCGCGCTGGCCGGGGGCGGGTGCTGGCTGCGATTCGCGGCACGGTGCCGTCACTGGACCGCAAATTTGAAGGCTGCCGCTTTGTTGAGCGCTGCGATCATGCGCTCGCGCATTGCGCGGGCCGGATACCGCAGTGGGGTGCGGCGGGCGACCGGCACCGCGTGAAATGTCATTTGTATGGTGATGATCAACGCGACGCACCATCGGCGGCGGTGCAGGAACAGGGTGCGACGGGTCGTGCCACCCTGCAGGAGGCGCGACCGGCTGCTGCTGCGATGCTGCTGCAGGTTGCTGACCTCCAGGTGCATTTTCCGATCCACGGCGGCCTGCTGCGGCGCGTGACCGGTCAGGTCATGGCGGTTGATGGCGTGTCGCTGGAAATCGCCGCCGGCCGCACACTGGGACTGGTCGGTGAATCCGGCTGCGGCAAGACTACCGTGGGCAAGGGTTTGCTGCGGCTGGTGGAGCCTACGGGCGGGAGCGTGATGTTCGACGGCGAGGATTTTCTCGCGCTTGACCGCACGGCGCTGCGCGCGCGCCGCCGCCATGCGCAGATCATATTCCAGGATCCCTATGCTTCGCTGAATCCGCGTGTGCGCATCGGTGACGCGCTGGAGGAGGGTTTGCTCGCGCTGGGCGTTGGCGGCAATGCGCCGCAGCGCCAGCAGCATATCGATGCCCTGCTCGCTGAAGTTGGACTGGAACCGGCCATCAAGGGCCGTTATCCGCATGAGTTTTCCGGCGGCCAGCGCCAGCGCATCGCCATTGCCCGCGCCCTGTCGGTGGAGCCGCAGTTGATCGTCTGCGATGAGCCGACCAGTGCGCTCGATGTATCGGTGCAGGCGCAGATACTCAACCTGCTCAAGCGCCTGCAGCGCGACAAAGGGCTGGCCTACCTGTTCATCAGCCATAACATGTCGGTCATCGAATATATGGCCGACGAAGTTGCGGTGATGTATCTGGGTCGTGTGGTCGAACGCGGTGCGGTGGAGGAGGTGCTGCGTGCCCCGAAACATCCCTATACGCAGGCCCTGCTGTCGGCGGTGCCGGTGGCAGATCCGGCTGCGGTGAGGCCGGTCATCCGTTTGAGCGGGGATCTGCCGTCACCGGTGCATCCGCCGCAGGGTTGCCATTTCCATCCGCGCTGTGGCGCGGTGTTGCCCCGCTGCAGCATGGAGTTCCCCGAAGTACGCACATTCAGCGCGTCGCATGCGGCGCGCTGCCATCTCTACGACTGAGGGTTCAGCGGTGGTCCTGCGTCGCGACTACGTCGGCTGCTTCACGTTTTGAGGCGGCAGCCTTGACCGGCGCTTTGGTGGGCTTGGCGACAGTGGATTTCGACGCGGTCCGGACGCTTTTCTTGTGCTTTGCATTTTTATTGCGCGCCGCAGTATAGGCTTTGCGCAGTGTGACCGGCGTCGCCGGCAGGTCGGGCAGGTTGGGCGAGGCGCCGGCTTTAACTGATACCAGCAGTGACTGACCGGTGTGGAATTTCTTGCTGCCAACAATGCCGTTGACCTGCTTCAATTCGCTGACGCTCATGCCGTATTTCGCGGCAATTTTTTCGGGTTTTTCGCCCGGTTTGATGGTGTGTGCCTGCCACGATACCAGCGGCTTGTCGTTGTTTTCAAGGTTACTGTTGAACGCTGCGACCTTGTCGCGCGGCAGCACGATGGTTTCAGTGCCGCCCGCCTTGATCACGGCCTTGTTATGCGCGGGATTGAGGAACTTGAATTCATCGAGCGGCATGCCGGCAAATTTGGCGGCGAGCTTGACATCGATATGCTGTTTGACGGTGATGACTTCAAAATAAGGCTCATTGGGTACGGCCGCAAGCGAGACACCGAAGCGGGCCGGATTGGCGATGATGTTCTTGACGGCGATCAGCTTGGGCAGGTAGTTGCGGGTTTCCGTGGGCATGGAGAGGCTGGAGTAGTCGGCGGAAAGACCCTTGGCCTGATTGCGCGCCACGGCGCGACCGACGGCACCTTCTCCCCAGTTGTAGGAGGCCAGTGCGAGTTCCCAGTCACCGAACTGGGCATGCAGTTTTTCGAGGTAATCCAGTGCAGCGCTGGTCGCCGCAATGACATCGCGCCGTCCGTCATACCACCAGTTCTGGCGCAGTCCGTAGTGTTTGCCGGTGGATGGAATGAATTGCCAAAGGCCGGAGGCATGCGCCCTGGAATACGCCTGCGGGTTGTAGGCGGATTCGATCATGGGCAGCAGTGCGATCTCGGCCGGCATCTTGCGGCGTTCGATTTCTTCAACGATGTGGAACAGGTACTGGCTGCTGCGGTCGACCAGGCGCGCCATGAACTCCGGTTTCGAGGTGTAGTAGTTTTCCCAGTCCCGGACCAGATTATTGTCCAGCGCAGGGAGTGCAAAGCCGGCGCGTATGCGATCCCAGACGTTGCGCGGTGGCGCTGCCACTGGCTCGGCGATTACGGGCGCTACGATCTCCGGCGCTGGCGCGGCTGCTGCCATCACAATCGGCG
>JBBKXO010000249.1:0-3278 GCA_037969525.1 Burkholderiales bacterium
AAGTGCGGGTCACTGAACAGCTTCTTCAACGCTGCGCGCCGCACCACTTCATCGACCTTCGGATGGAAAAATCCCTTGTAATCGGAGTCCATGCCCAGCTCTTCGATGGGCGGCAAATCAGGCGCAGGCCCGCTATCCGCGGCGGATGGCGGCGCCTTCGCTACTGGCGCTTCTTCCCGCGCCTGCTGCTTGCGGCGCGACCACCGCGACATGAACTCCTCGGGGGTCTCCTTGGGATCGGACTCGGATCGGCTCATCGCATTATTCCGTGTCAGTCGGGACGCCAGTTACCCATGCGCCCCTTGTCCTTGTTGGTCGCATATTTTACTTTTTTGCGCGGCTCCGGCTGGTAATGCCGGTCACTGAAGGTGGCTATCCAGTTGACCAGTTCAACCGGCAGGGGCACCCCGTCCACATTCTCCTCATTGTCCAGCCAGCGCGCACCCTCGTTATAACTCACCGTCATCATTATTGGTTCCGCCATGGTCTCGCCCATGCGCCACAGCACAAATACCTTCGGCTGGTGTGAGGTGAGGTTCATGTAATAGCCCTCCGCCTCGTCGCGCTTCAATTTCAGCACCAGGCCCGAAAACAACACCTGAGTCAGCTGCGGCGTCTCGACCACCACGCGCGGCTTGGCGTCCGGCGTCAGATCCGGCATGACGGCCTTGGCCTGCCACTTCTCGGTGGCCCAGCGGCTTTCCAGGGCCATGCGCTCCATGACTACGGCAGCCGCCCAATGCTCAATTTCGCTATCCGTATTCGAATCCATGACGACCATTTTGCGCCAGCAGCACCGCCAATTCAACCGCCAACACGCGTAAATACTTGATTTACAAGTGTTGGCTTCCTTGCGTCGGCTGATTCTCCTTTGCCATAATCACCTACTGCAACAAGAGTACAGCCATGAACACACTGCAATCCACGCCACTCGACACAGCAACCAGCGATCGCCTGGGACGGCCTTTGCGCGATCTGCGCATTTCCATCACCGATCGCTGCAATTTCCGCTGCGTCTATTGCATGCCCAAGGAGACCTTCGGCAGCGACTACCAGTTTCTGGAACGCTCGGCACTGCTGAGTTTCGAGGAAATCGCGCGACTGGCACGGATATTCACCCGTCACGGCATTGAGAAAATCCGCCTGACCGGCGGCGAACCGCTGGTGCGGCGCAACCTGGAGCAACTCGTAGCATTGCTGGCCGCCATACCCGGACTCGACCTGACGCTGACCACCAACGGCTCCCTGCTGACCAAAAAAGCCGAGGCGCTGCGCAAGGCCGGTCTGAAACGCATTACCATCAGCCTCGATTCTCTGGACGATGCCGTGTTCATGGCCATGAACGATGTTGATTTTCCGGTCAGCAGGGTCATCGCCGGCATCGATGCCGCTGCCGCCGCCGGATTGCTGCCAATCAAGATCAACATGGTGGTCAAGCGCGGCCTCAACGAAGACAGCATCGTGCCCATGGCGCGGTTTTTCCGCGAACGCGGCCATATCCTGCGCTTCATCGAATACATGGATGTGGGCGCCACCAACGGCTGGTGCATGGACGACGTGGTCAGTGCGCGCGAAATCGTCGACCGGATCTCGCGCGAAATGCCACTGGAACCCGCCGATCCGAATTACACCGGTGAAGTCGCCGAACGCTGGCGCTACAAAGACGGCTCGGGTGAGATCGGCGTCATTGCCTCCGTCACCCAGGCTTTCTGCAAGGATTGCACGCGCGCCCGCATTTCCACCGAAGGCCAGCTCTACACCTGTCTGTTCGCCACTGCCGGCCACGACCTGCGCGCACTGCTGCGAGCCGGCGCAAGCGATGACGACATCCATGCCGCCATCGGCAAAGTGTGGACGAATCGCACCGACCGCTATTCCGAGATCCGCAGCTCACAAACGGTGCCCTTGAAGAAAATCGAGATGTCCTACATCGGCGGTTAACCGGTATGCCGAAGATGCGCAAACCGGAAATCACCCAGGCCACCCGCGAGCTGACTGTCGAAGTCGACGCCATCAACGAGCATGGCGAAAGCCAGGCTACGCCCATCGCCGGCGAACATCCGCTGACCATCTACATCGACAAGCGCGAAATCGTCACGCTGATGACACTGGGCCAGGCGCCGGAAGCGCTGGTGCTGGGCTACCTGCGCAACCAGCGCCTCGTCCCGTCGGTCGACCACATCGCTGCGGTGCAGGTCGACTGGGAAACCGATTCCGCCGCGGTCACCACGCGCAGGGGTATCCGCGGCCTGACCAAAAAAATGAGCAAGCGCACGGTCACCACCGGTTGCGGCCAGGGCACGGTGTTCGGCGACCTGATGGAAGAAATCGACAGCATCAAACTGCGTGACGACGTGCAGTTGAGCGAAGGGGGTCTCCACGCCCTGCTCGACGCGGTGCGCCGCCATGAAACCATCTACAAGAGCGCCGGTGCTGTGCACGGCTGCGCGCTCGCATCGGTCAACGTTGACAGCGCCGAAATCCTCCACTTCGTCGAAGACGTCGGCCGCCACAACGCGGTGGACGCCATCGCCGGCCTGATGTGGCTGGAAGACATCGACGGTTCGGACAAGGTGTTTTACACGACAGGGCGACTCACTTCGGAAATGGTGATCAAGGCCGCGCAGATGCGCATCCCCTTCCTCGTTTCGCGCTCGGGTCTTACGCAGATGGGCCACGACGTCGCGCAGCGCACCGGCATCACCATGCTCGGCCGCGCCGTCAACAAGCACTACCTGCTGTTCACCGGCCGCGAGCGCTTCGTCAAACCCGTCACCCGCACGATGGTGGCATGACCGAGAAAGTGAGCGGCATCCTGCTCGCCGGCGGCCAGGGCCGGCGCATGGGCGGCGTCGACAAAGGGCTGCAACTACTGCGCGACAAGCCCATGGCGCAGTGGGTGATCGAACGTTTCGCGCCGCAGGTCGACGAACTGCTGATCAACGCCAATCAGAATATTGAACAATATCAACTACTTGGATATAAGGTCATCCCCGACGCCATTGGCGGCTTTGCCGGCCCGCTGGCCGGACTACACCGCGGCCTGAGTGAAGCCACGCACCCGCTGGTGGTCACCGCGCCCTGCGATTCACCGTTCCTGCCGCTGGACCTGGTGGCGCAACTCAAAGCTGCACTGGAGAAAAACCACGCCGACCTCGCCGTCGCCAAGACCGGCGATCAGCCGCATCCGGTGTTCAGCCTGTGCCGCAAATCGGTATTGCCGAGCCTCACCGCCTTCCTCGAATCCGGCGGACGCAAGATCGATGCATGGTATGCGC
>JBBKXO010000250.1:0-15836 GCA_037969525.1 Burkholderiales bacterium
CGCTCGGTAAAAATGCAAATGATCATGGATCGTTTGACGTTGAAAATTCCGGTATTTGGTCATTTGATACGCATTTCGTGCATCGCTCGCTGGACGCGCACCCTCTCCACGATGTTTGCCGCGGGCGTGCCTCTGGTTGAGGCTCTGGGTTCTGTCGCGGGGGCTTCGGGCAATTACGTATACTTCGTGGCCACCAAGAAAATCCAGGCTGAAGTTTCCACCGGATCCAGTCTCACATCGGCGATGCAGGGCGCGGAGGTGTTCCCCAACATGGTGATTCAGATGGCAATGATCGGTGAGGAAGCCGGGTCGCTGGATGCCATGCTGGGCAAAGTCGCTGACTTTTACGAGCAAGAGGTCGATGACACCGTTGAAGCGCTGGCCAGCCTGATGGAACCGATGATCATGGTAGTGCTGGGCACGCTGATTGGCGGCATGGTGATCGCCATGTATCTGCCGATATTCAAGCTGGGGTCTGCGGTATAAATCCGGTCGCACGATTACGCATCAGAAATACATGTCATCGTTCTGCCGGCACGCCGGCGCGCCATGGTGCGTGCACACCATGCTGATACTTACTTTGTGAGTCCGGTAATGGTCGCGGTGTTGTCCAACCCCCTCTTACTTGCGCTGTTCGTGGCGCTGCTCGGGTTGTGCGTCGGCAGTTTTCTCAACGTCGTCATACACCGTCTGCCAAAAATGATGGAGCGACAATGGCGGGTCGAGTGCGCCGAACTCGCCGAACAGGAAATGCCGCCTGCCGCGCGCTATGATCTGGTCTTGCCGCGTTCTGCCTGCCCGGCGTGCGGCCACCGGATAACCGCACTGGAAAACATCCCGGTGCTGAGTTATGTCTTTCTGCGCGGAAAATGCTCGGGCTGCGGCAAGGGGATTTCTGTCCGCTATCCGGCAGTCGAAGCCCTTACTGCTGTGCTCTCGGTTTATGTCGCATGGCATTTCGGCTTCGGCATTGCAGCAGCAGGTGCATTGCTTTTTACCTGGGCGATGATTGCGCTGACCTTCATCGATCTGGACACCTACTACTTGCCCGACAGCATTACACTCCCGTTGCTGTGGCTGGGTCTGCTGCTCAACCTCGGCGGAACCTTCGCCCCATTGTCTTCCGCCGTTATCGGTGCCGTCGCCGGCTATCTGTCGTTGTGGGTGGTGTACTGGGTGTTCAAATGGGCAACCGGAAAAGAAGGCATGGGCTATGGCGACTTCAAACTGCTGGCGGCAATCGGCGCCTGGCTGGGCTGGCAGATGCTCCCGCTGACCATATTGCTGTCATCCCTGGTAGGCGCAGTCATCGGCATCAGCATGATTGTGTTCGCCGGGCGGGGGCGCAGTATTCCGATCCCGTTCGGGCCGTATCTGGCCATCGCGGGGATGATCGCGCTCCTCCACGGCCCGGCGCTGACCCGGGCTTATCTCGGCCCGCTCTAAGCTATGCCGTACTGCGTTGGCATTACCGGCGGCATCGGTTCCGGCAAGTCCCGGGCCGCGGCTATGTTCGTCGATTTGGGCGCCGGTGTAGTTGATACGGACGACATATCGCATGAGCTCACCGGGCGCGGCGGCAGCGCAGTGCCGGCAATTGCCGCCCGCTTTGGCGCCGGCGTAATGGCCGCCGATGGCAGCCTTGATCGCGTAACCATGCGCAAAATGGTTTTCGCCGATCCGAAAATCCGCAAGCAACTGGAAGACATACTGCATCCGTGCATCCGCACTGAAGCGCGCCGCCGGGTGTCCCAGTCGACCGCCGCATACGTGCTGCTGGTCGTGCCGTTGCTGCTCGAAACTGGCAGTTATCGGGATCTGGCCCAACGTGTATTGGTCATAGACTGTGACGAGTCCCTGCAGTTGAGCCGCGCCATGCAGCGCAGCAACCTGACCGAGGATGCGGTGCGCGACATCATGGCAGCACAGATCCCCCGGCAGCAGCGTTTGGCGCAGGCCGACGACATCATCAGCAACAACGGTGACCTGGCGCATTTGCGCCTGCAGGTAACAGACCTGCACCATCGCTATCTGAAATTCGCTGCTGCCGGCACGGGCCAAGTCTAGGGTGTGCTTGCAATTGCCGCATTAACCCTTTATTTTTCATGGGTTTTGTCCGATACTCCGGCAACTGGACCCCATCCCCAATTACCTTGGACGCACCGGACGTGATTGTCTACGAGCATCCACTGAGCGAACGCATAAGAACCCTGCTGCGGCTCGAGGATCTCTTTGAGCGCATTGATTACTTCCAGAGCAGGAATGACGCTCAGGAACATCATGTCGCACTTCTGCTGATTTTCGAAGTCCTCGAAGTCGCCAGCCGCGCCGACCTTAAATCTGATCTGCTGCAGGAACTGGAGCGGCAGAAGCAGACCCTCGATGCGCTACGTGACAACCCCGACATCTCCGAAGAAGCGCTGGACAACGTGCTGTGGCAAATTGATCAGGCTTCTTCCCGGCTTTTTCAGGCCTCGGGAAAAGTTGGTCAGGAGTTACGCGAGAACGAATGGCTGATGAGCATCAAGCAGCGCACTGCCATCCCCGGTGGCGTTTGCGAGTTCGACCTGCCTTCGTATCACTACTGGCGGCAACAGGAGGTCGATCAGCGCCGCCATGATCTGCAGCAGTGGCTGGCGCCTTTTCTGCCTACCCGCGATGCCATCGGTATCGTGCTGCGCCTGCTGCGCGAAAGCGGCAAGACCACTGCACAGACTGCGCATCAGGGCATCTATCAGCAAATGATGGCCGGGCGCCTCTCTCAGATGCTGCGCATCCGGCTCTCAGGTGACTACGCCTGTGTTCCCGAAATCAGCGCAAACAAGTATGCGCTGAATATCCGCTTCACCACGCAGGAGGGCATGCAACGCCCCAAGGCTGCGGAGACGGACGTGGAATTCGAACTGACCTTCTGCAATCTCTGAAGCATGGCTGCTCGACTGGTTACCTGCCCGCATTGCGGCACACTCACGGAATGGAATCCACAGAACCGCTATCGGCCGTTTTGCTCGGAGCGCTGCAAGATGATTGATCTGGGTGCCTGGGCTACTGAGAGCTATCGGGTGCCGGTTGCAGAGGCGGACGAATCCGAGTTGCCGGAAGACGGCGAGGATTTCCGGCCAAACTAGCGCCAGGCGCCACGCACCATCGCCAGGCCGTGCGCACCACAGGATAGCGCCTGTTCACGGTGGGCGGACTGCAACCCGCCGAGCGCAAATACGGGTATCTGTGCGGCAGCCGTAATTCGCTGAAACTCCGTCCAGCCCAGCAAACTTGCGTTGGGATGCGTCGGTGTCGACAACACCGGACCGAGCACTACGAAATCCGCACCCAGCGCTTCTGCCTGCTGCAGTTCTGTGGCGTTGTGGCAGGACACGCCGACCAGCGCGCAGTCCGGTCTTGCCACGGCATCCTGCAACTGGCTTGCTGTCAGGTGCACGCCATCCGCACCGCTGCGTCGCGCAAGTGCGATATCTGCATTAATCAGCACGCGGGCACCACAGGCATGCGCCCTCGCGATCACGTCCCTCGCGTAACGCTCGAATGATTCTGGCGGCCAGTTTTTTCCGCGGACCTGGATCAGCCGCAAGCCCCGCTGCAAAGCGCCATCGATCTGGTCCAGGGCCTGTGGGTAATCCTTGGCCGCAATACCGGTGATGCCATAAGTTTCAGGAATATCCAGCGCCCTGAGTATCGGACCGTTTGCCGGCAGGAGCGGCGCCACGTCGAGTGCTTCCAGACGCTGCCAGGCAAAGGCCTGCTGTTCGCGGCCCCGCAATTCACCGCGCCAGGCGCGGACGCGGAAAAAATGCAGGTGCACATCTGCGTGGGGATAATCAAAGTCGCGGCTGATCCAGGGATACGCCGTGGTTACATCAATACCCAGTTCTTCGTGCAGTTCACGCGACAACGCCGCCAGCGGCGTTTCTCCGTCTTCAACCTTGCCGCCGGGAAACTCCCAGTAGCCGGCATAAGCCTTACCCGCAGGACGCTGGGCCAGCAGAAAGGAACCGTCGGCTTGCTGCAGGACCGCGGCCACGACCGCAATGCGGCGGCGTCCGGCCGGCAATTCAGCCATGCGGGGTTACTTGCCGCGCCCCAACCGGGTACGGCCTGCCCAGTCGCGCGCGAACTGCCACGCCACCCGACCACTGCGCGAGCCTCGCGCCAGCGCCCACTGCAGCGCCGCATGCTCGATTTCCGCGCTCTTGCTGGCCGGCACCTTGAAATGCTCCAGCCAGACGTGGACGATGCTCAGGTACTCGTCCTGGTCAAAGGGATAAAACGACACCCAAAGTCCAAACCGTTCCGACAGTGACACTTTTTCCTCGCTGGTTTCACCAGGATGGATTTCCTCGCCGACATGCTGATATTCCAGATTCTCATGCATGAATTCCGGCATCAGATGACGTCGGTTGGAAGTCGCGTAAATCAGGCAATTCTCTGATGCTGCTGCGACCGAACCGTCGAGCACTACTTTCAGCGCCTTGTAACCTGGCTCGTCTGCCTCGAATGACAGATCATCACAGTACAGTATGTAACGCTCCGGCCGATCATGGATCATTTCGACGATGTCCGGCAGATCGGTCAGGTCACGTTTCTCGACTTCGATCAGCCGCAGACCACGCGCCGCATATTTGTTCAGCAATGCCTTGATCAGTGACGACTTGCCGGTACCGCGCGCGCCGGTCAGCAACACGTTGTTCGCCGGCAAACCGTCGACAAACTGACGCGTGTTCCGTTCAACGCGTTCCTTCTGTTCATCAATACCATGGAGGTCGCGCAGATCGATGCGATGTACCTGGTGTATCGGCTCCAGCATCCCCTGCGCGAATTTCTTGCGCCAGCGCAGGGCTATCGATGCCTTCCAGTCCACCGGTGCCGCCTGCGCCGGCAGCCAACACTCCAGCCGGGCTAGCAGCGCATCGGCACGCGCGATCAATTCATCGACCCGTGGTGCAGGCGGTTCCGTAGGCCGAGATTTTTTCATAACTAGTTGATTATATTAATATTTTTAACTTCTGTAGTCAGCATTTATGCTGACATAATCGTGCGACAGGTCGCAAGTCCATACCGTCGCGGAGGCGTGGCCGCGATGGAGCACGACGCGCACGGTGATTTCCGCCTGTTGCATAACGCGCTGTCCGTCAGATTCCTGATAGTTCGGAGAACGCCCACCCTGCTCCGCCACCAGTACGTCATCCAGAAACAGTTCGATGCCCTCGACTTCAAGGTCGGCGATGCCCGCATATCCGATGGCTGCAAGTATGCGTCCCAGGTTCGGATCGGATGCAAAGAACGCGGTCTTGATCAGCGGTGAGTGTGCAATGGCGTAGGCAACCTTTCGGCATTCCTCATCGTTGCGACCATCTTCCACCTTGATGGTGATGAATTTTGTGGCGCCTTCGCCATCGCGAACGATTGCTTGAGCCAGTGTGGTTGCAACAGCGGTAACTGCGTCCCTGAAGGCACGGTACTCCGCGCTCTTTGCATCGATAATCTCTGTCATAGCCACCTTGCCGCTCGCCAACAACATGAAGCTGTCGTTGGTGGAGGTGTCGCCATCGACCGTAATGCAGTTGAAGGAATGCTGTGCCGCATAGGTTACCGCCGCTTTGACCAGCACCTGGCTTACGCGCGCATCGGTTGCGATAAAACCAAGCATGGTGGCCATCCCGGGATGGATCATGCCGGCACCCTTGGCTATGCCGGTCACGGTTATCGTCGCGCCGCCCACCTGAAATTGCTGTGACACCGCCTTGGGTACGGTGTCAGTGGTCATGATCGCTGTGGCGGCATCTGCCCAGGCATCGGGTTTGAGCGCGGTAATGCACTGCGGCAGTCCGGCGACTATGCGCTCCACCGGCAGCGGCTCCATGATGACCCCGGTCGAAAACGGCAGCACCTGCGCAGCAGCACAATTTAGCAGTTCGGCAGTGGCCGCGCAGGTGCGACGGGCTCCGACCAGCCCCTCCTTGCCGGTACCGGCATTGGCGACCCCGGTGTTGATCACCAGTGCCCGTATGCCTTGATCGGGGTCTATCATCGACAGGTGCTGCCGAGACACGACTACCGGAGCGGCACAGAACCGGTTTTGCGTAAACACGCCGGCAACACGCGCGCCCGGCTCGAGACAAATCAGCAACAGGTCCTTGCGGCCGGCCTTGCGCACGCCGGCCTGGGCAACACCCAGCATCACGCCTGCCACAGGCAGCAGTGTTTTGGGGTCCGGAGCGCTCAGGTTGACCGGCATGGCATCAGATCAGCTTGCCGTGACATTGTTTGTATTTCTTGCCTGATCCGCAAGGGCAGGGATCATTGCGCCCGACCTTTTGTCCGCCGCGCACGAAAGGTTGCGTTCTTTCACCTTCGTTACTCTCTTCAGGGAACCCTTCCACCTGTTCAGGCTGGGCTTCCGCAGTGACTTCGGCAGGCGCCTCGGCATGCTGATACTGGACGTTTTGCAGTGCTTCACGCTCTTCTGCCGCGCGTAGTTCTTCGGCGCTGCGAATCTGCACGGTCATCAGTATCCGCGTGACGTCGGACTTGATCACGTCGAGCAGCAGCGAAAACAGCTCAAATGCCTCACGTTTGTATTCCTGGGTCGGGTTTTTCTGCGCATAACCACGCAGGTGTATGCCCTGCCGAAGATGGTCCAGCGCCGACAGGTGTTCGCGCCAATGACCGTCCATGCTCTGCAGCATGATCGCTCGCTCATATTGGCGCATCGCCGCGGGATCGACTATCGCCGTTTTCTCGGCATACTGCGCGTGCGCGGCCTCGGTGATGCGCAGCCGCAGAGACTCCACTTCAAGCTGCGGGCTGTCTTTCAGCCATTGCTGTATCGGTAATTCCAGGGCGAGATCTACCTGCAGCGCCGATTCCAGCTCCGCGACCTCCCACTGCTCTTCCAGGCTGCCGGGCGGTATATGACGTCCGAACAGGGTGCCAATGACATCGGTACGCATGGCCGTGATCGCTGCGGACACATCCGAACTGTTGAGCAGTTCATTGCGCTGCTGGTATATGACACGGCGCTGATCATTGGCAACGTCGTCGTACTCAAGCAGGTGTTTACGCATGTCGAAATTTCGGGCCTCGACTTTGCGCTGCGCATTCTCTATGGAACGCGTCACCCAGGGATGTTCGATGGCCTCCCCGTCGGGCATCTTCAGGCGGTCCATGATCGCGGCCACCCTGTCGGACGCAAAAATTCGCAGTAACGAATCATCCAGCGCCAGGAAAAAACGGCTGGATCCCGGATCACCCTGGCGACCAGACCGCCCGCGCAGCTGATTGTCGATGCGCCGTGATTCATGGCGTTCAGTGCCGATGATATGCAGCCCCCCGGTTTTGATCACTTCGGCGTGACGCTGCTGCCACTCCTGGCGCAGTGCGGCCACCCGGTTCTGGCGCGCGGCTTCGTCCGTACTTTCGTCAGCCAGCACCCGGTTGATTTCCGGCTCAGGATTGCCGCCGAGCACAATGTCCGTGCCGCGTCCTGCCATGTTGGTGGCAAGAGTGATGATTTTAGGGCTGCCGGCCTGCGCAACAATCTCGGCCTCGCGCGCATGCTGCTTCGCATTGAGCACGTTATGCGGCAACCCTTCCTTGCCCAGGATGCCGGAAATGTATTCTGAATTTTCAATCGATGTCGTACCTACCAGCACCGGTTGACCGCGCTCGTAACAACTGCGGATGTCGTCAATAATCGCACTATATTTTTCATCCGCAGTCCGGAACACCTGATCCATCCGGTCATCACGGATCATCGTATGGTGCGTCGGGATGATTACGGTTTCAAGCCCGTAAATCTGCTGGAACTCGTAGGCTTCCGTGTCCGCCGTGCCGGTCATGCCAGACAGTTTCCCGTACATTCGGAAATAGTTCTGGAAGGTAATCGTGGCGAGCGTCTGGTTTTCCTTCTGGATTTCCACGCCTTCCTTGGCTTCTATGGCCTGGTGCAAACCATCGGACCAGCGGCGTCCCGGCATCAATCGACCGGTAAATTCATCGACAATGATGATTTCGTTGTCCTGCACCACGTATTGCTGGTCGCGGTGGAACAGGCTATGCGCACGCAAAGCCGCATTCAGGTGGTGCATCAGTCCGATGTTAGCGGCATCGTAAAGGCTGCCACCCTCTGGCAGCAGCCCGGCCTGTGCCAGCAGCGCCTCGGCGTGCTCGTGGCCGTCCTCGGATAACACGACCTGATGACCCTTTTCGTCCACCCAGTAGTCCCCGCCTCCCGTCTCCGCTTTCTCCTCTTTCTGGCGCACGAGCTTGGGTGCAACAACGTTCATCCGCACATAAAGGTCGGTGATGTCCTCCGCCTGGCCCGAGATGATCAACGGCGTACGCGCCTCGTCGATCAGGATCGAGTCAACCTCGTCGACGATCGCAAACGCGAGTCCTCGCTGCACCTTCTCCGACAACTCGTAAACCATGTTGTCGCGCAGATAATCGAAACCGAACTCGTTGTTGGTGCCGTAGGTGATGTCCGAGTGGTAAGCCTCCTGCTTCCGCTCATGTTCCATTTGGGAGAGGTTCACACCAACGGTCAAGCCAAGGAAACGGTAGATGCGTCCCATCCAGTCTGCATCGCGCTGGGCCAGATAATCGTTGACCGTCACGATATGCACACCAGTACCGGCCAGCGCGTTCAAGTAGGCCGGCAGTGTGGCAACCAGCGTTTTGCCCTCGCCGGTGCGCATCTCGGCAATCTTGCCGTTATGCAAGGCGATGCCGCCAACCATTTGCACATCAAAGTGGCGCATGCCCAGCGCCCGCTTCCCGGCCTCGCGCACCACGGCAAACGCTTCGGGAAGAATGGCATCAAGTGCGGCGCGGCGGCGGCTGTCCAGCGCGGCGCCCTGTCCGCTCTGTGCAACCTCGGGCCCGGTATTCGCGTCGCCGCCAGCCACAGCCTTGCTGATGCGCTCGCGGAACTCGATCGTTTTTGCACGCAACTGATCGTCTGACAATGCCGCAGTCTGCGGTTCCAGCGCATTGATCGTGCGCACTATCCGCCGGTACTGCTTGAGCAGCCTTTCGTTACGGCTGCCGAATACTTTCTTAAATAGGCCGGTAATCATTAACTTCCGCATCCTGAATAAAAAAAGGGTGGGAAAATCCCACCCCTGCAATTCTCGCGCTCGTCGTACCGTCGATCAGCCAGGCAATTGCAGAAACTGCGCGGGATTACGCGCCGCACCGCGCTGGCGTACCTCAAAATGCAGGTGTGCGCCCGTTGCGCGACCGGTGCTACCCACATTTGCGATCAGGGAACCACGCAACACAATGTCACCAATCTTCACAAAACGTTTCGATGCGTGCGCATACCGAGAGATCAAATCATTGCCGTGATCTATCTCTACCATATTACCATATTGGGGATGCATTCCTGAGTAGACAACAACGCCCGCAGCCGCCGCCTGTATGGGTGTTCCTTCCGCGGCCATGAAATCGATGCCCTCATGAAATGCGCGCTGGCCGGTAAAGGGATCTATACGCCAGCCGTAATTGGACGAATACCACCCACCCTCCACAGGCAGCTTGGTCGGCGTCAGCTTTTGCCTGGCGCTCTCGAGCGTAAACATCGATTCCAGCAGGCCCAGTTTGTCACCACGATCCTCAAGCTGCCGGGTCAGCACATCGATCTGCCGGGTAAAATCGCCGAGAGACAGGTTCTGGCTGGGTACCGAGGAAATTGCGCCTCCGCGAGCGGGAAGCTCATTGAACATCAGTTCCTGCGGCTTGAAGCCGGCCAATTTGGCGAGACGCTCGCCCAATGTATCGAGTCGTAGCAATTGGGCCTGCATTTGTCCCAGACGGACAGCCATGGCATTAAGATTGTCCTGCAGGTAGGTCTGGGTTTTCTCCTGCTGCTGTTGCTGGATAGAAATCAGCACTTCCCTGACATAGGGAATTTTTAGTTCTGCAGCAAAACGCAGTATCCCGTAGTTCAGGGCGCCGGCCAGCAGTACTATCAGCGCCAGCATGAATACGCCCGATGCAATCAGGTGCGACCAGCCCAGAGTAATGGACTGCGCCTTTGGCAATTTTTCAGAAACCAGAATAATATTCAAGAACATTCTCCCTATTCGCCATGCCCACCCGCAAACTCAGCGCCCTGATTAGTGATACCTCTGCGGGCTTATCAGCGCTGACTCGGACTATGCAGCGCCTCGCAGCGCTGCAACGGCTTTACGTGATCTGCACGCCCCCTGATCTGGCCCAAGCAAGCCGCGTGGTCGGAGACCGGGACGGCACACTGGTCATAGCGGCAGATAACAGCGCAATCGCGGCCAAACTGCGTCAACTGGCGCCCCGATTGCTTAAAACTTTGCAAAAACAGAGGGCGCAGGTTACTGGAATTCGGGTGCAAGTTCAAGTTAAGGAAGTCACACTCGTTGACAATTCCCGCACTACAAAAAATATGTTACCCATTGATTTAATTGATGATTTTGAAAATCTGTCGAAACGGGTCAAGGACCCCGGACTACGTTCCGCACTGGGCAGGTTTGCCGCGCGGCGCCGGCGATCAAGCTGAGCGATCCCTCCCCGGCTGGCGCTCACACCACCACCAGTAGGCGCTCGGCGGCGTAAAACGCCATCACTAGCAGCACTAACATCATGGCAGCCAGAAACACCCGCCAGGCAAACTGCAGGAATCGCCGCTGCCGGCTATAGGCGTACAACGCCAGCGACACACCAATGGTAATCAACGCAAGGATTCCGATCAGGCGGAGGATCAGCATCGGATTCGCGGCAATTCAGCCCAGCTGGGGGCGGCGGCCAGCCGAACCGCCATAATCAGGCCGCCTGCGGCTGCCAGGCGAGGAACGCGGGTGCGTCCTCGGCACGGTCAAAGCAGGCGTATTCCCAGGCTTGCGGTTGCTCCAGCAGGTGACGCAGCAGGCGATTGTTCATGGCGTGTCCGGATTTGTGCCCGCTGAATGCGCCGATCAGTGGATGACCGAGCAGATAAAGGTCGCCGATCGCATCGAGCACCTTATGTTTGACGAACTCATTGTCGTAACGCAGTCCGTCAGTATTCAGCACGCGGTATTCGTCCATGACTATGGCGTTATCGAGACTACCGCCCAGCGCCAGCCCCTGCGCCCGCATGCTCTCCACATCCTGCATGAAACCGAAAGTCCGGGCCCTTGCGACTTCCTTGACATAGGAGGTCGTTGAAAAATCCACGACGACGGATTGTGCACTGCCGTCAAACACCGGATGCGCATAATCAATCGCCAGTTCCAGGCGGAAACCATTGTGCGGATCAAAACGCACCCATTTGTCGCCATCCCGGACTTCAACAGGCTTAAGTATACGAATGAACTTCTTCTGCGCTTCCTGCTCTTCGATGCCCGCTGATTGCAGCAGGAATACAAAGGGTCCGGCACTGCCGTCCATGATCGGTACTTCCGGCGCAGTGACATCAACCCAGGCATTGTCCACACCCAATCCGGCCAGCGCCGACATCAAATGCTCAACCGTTTGCACGCGCACACCGTTTTTCTCGAGACACGATGACAGGCGGGTATCGCCAACTGCGTATGGGTCAGCCTTGATCTCCACCGGCACATCAAGATCGATCCGTCGGAACACGATACCGGTATTCGGCTGCGCAGGACGCAAGGTGAGGTGGACCTTTTCGCCCGTGTGCAAACCCACGCCAGTGGCGCGAATCGCGTTTTTCAATGTGCGTTGCTTGATCACGTTCTATTTACATGCGCTGGTCAGGGTATCGGCAGTCCCGACAGGACCGCGAATTTTACCACGATGCCGCACCGCAGCAAAGCGTCAAAACACCGCCCTGCTTGGCACTTTCCCCGCACAACTTTACCTGTAAAAGCGATCAGTCCGCCTGCTTGCGCAGGAACGCCGGAATATCCAGCGTTTCAACCCCGGACTGCCGCATGGCTTCGATCGTTGCGTCGCGGTTACGACGGCGGATGACCGCCGGCTGCTCCAGTGCGTTGTAATCGATGTCCATAGCCATGTTGTCCGTTCCGGTCTTCTGCGCAACAACCACCAGTGGCTTGGCAGCCTGGCGCATGAGCGGCTTGCCCAGCCCCGTGGCAACTATGGTCACGCGCAGACCATCCTCCAGGCTTTCATCGTATACCGTGCCGACAATGACTGTCGCCGAATCGGCAGCAAATGCCTTGATGGTCTCCATGACATCGTACATTTCTTGCAGCTGAAATGTCGATCTGCTCGCCGATATGTTTACCAGCACGCCACGGGCGTCAGAAATGTTGATGTCCTCCAGCAACGGGCAGGCAACCGCCTGTTCTGCGGCTTCCCGCGCCCTGCCGGTACCGGCCGCCTTGGCCGAACCCATCATCGCCATACCCATTTCACCCATCACAGTGCGCACGTCGGCAAAGTCAACGTTGATCATGCCGGGACAGCTGATGATTTCAGCAATACCGGCGACCGCACCGTGCAGTACATCGTTGGCCGCCCGAAACGCCTCATCCAGTGTGATCGAGTTGCCCAGCACCTGCATCAACTTGTCGTTGGGAATCACGATCAGCGAATCGACGTGCTGGGCCAGCGCGTCCAGCCCTTCCTGCGCAAGTCGCTGTCGTTTGCCTTCAAAGGCAAACGGTTTGGTGACCACGGCCACAGTCAGGATACCCATTTCCTTGGCAATTTCCGCAACCACCGGAGCCGCGCCCGTACCGGTGCCGCCGCCCATGCCCGCAGTCAGGAACAGCATGTCAGCGCCGGTGATCATTTCGGCGATGCGCTCTCTGTCCTCCAGCGCCGCCTGGCGCCCAATTTCAGGATTGGCTCCGGCGCCCAACCCCTTGGTGATTTCAGCGCCGAGCTGCAGCTGCGTTTTGGCCTGATTGCGCTTGAGCGCCTGGGCGTCCGTGTTGGCACAGATAAATTCCACGCCCTGCACGCCCTGCACGATCATGTGGTCTACAGCGTTGCCGCCGCAGCCACCTACGCCGATTACCTTGATTACCGCTTCCTGCGCCTGTGCATCAATCAGTTCAATCATGTGAATCTCCTTTTTCCGCAAACAAAGTAATGTTGAAAAAATCCTGTAATACCAAGCCCAAAATATTTCTCGTCGCCGTCACCATTAAAAATTTCCCGTAAACCAGTTTTTCATCCGCTCCACCACCTGCTGAAAACTGCTGATATGCATGCGTGCAGCATCGCGCTGGCGATGCTCGTTTGCTCCCGCGATCAGCAAACCCACACCGGTTGCGTAGCGGGTACTGCGCACCACTTCGGCCAGACCGCCTGCGTACTGCGGCATGCCAATGCGCACCGGCATATGGAAAATCTCCTCTCCGAGTTCGACCATGCCCTGCATGGCGCTGGAGCCCCCGGTCAGCACCACACCCGAGGACAGCAGTTCCTCGTAGCCGCTGCGGCGCAGCTCGGTCTGCACCAGCGAATAAAGTTCCTCGACCCGGGGCTCGATGACTTCGGCCAATGTCTTGCGCGACAGTTGCCGGGAACTGCGGTCGCCTACCCCGGGCACCTCGACCATTTCCTGCGGATCCGCGAGCTGCGAGAGTGCGCAGCCGAAACGCTGTTTGATGTCCTCGGCATCCTTGGTCGGGGTGCGCAATGCCATTGCGATGTCATTAGTAATCTGGTCGCCGGCAATCGGAATCACCGCGGTATGGCGGATCGCCCCATGGGTGAACACCGCAATGTCGGTAGTGCCGCCGCCGATGTCGACCAGACATACGCCCAGGTCTTTTTCATCCTCGGACAGCACTGCAACCGATGACGCCAGCGGCTGCAAGATCAGGTCATTAACCTCAAGCCCGCAGCGGCGTACGCACTTGATGATGTTTTGCGCTGCCGACACCGCGCCGGTAACGATATGTACCTTGACCTCCAGCCGCACGCCCGACATGCCCAGCGGTTCGCGCACGTCCTCCTGCCCGTCGATGATGAATTCCTGATTAAGCACATGGAGAATCTGCTGATCGTTGGGAATCTGCACCGCCTTGGCGGTTTCAATCACGCGATCAATGTCCATCTGCGTGACTTCCTTGTCCTTTATGGCGACCATGCCCTGCGAGTTGAAACTCTTGATGTGGTTGCCGGCAATCCCCGTGTAGACCTCGCGGATCTTGCAATCGGCCATCAGCTCGGCCTCCTCCAGTGCGCGCTGAATGGCGTTGACCGTGGTTTCTATGTTGACCACCACGCCTTTTTTCAGGCCGCGCGACTGATGGCTGCCCATGCCGATGATCTCGAAGCCGCCCTCGGGCTTGAGCTCCGCGACGATGGCAACGATTTTCGATGTGCCGATGTCCAGGCCCACTACAAGTTTTTTATTTTCTCTAGTCGCGCTCATGATTCCTGTCGTTTCCTAAACACCGCGCTTGGGCCGGGTTTCCGCAGCAGGCGGTAATCCGGGCACTCGCACGGCAAATCCATTGGCATAGCGCAGGTCCACGCGATCCACTTGTTGCGCCAGGCGCGCAATCGTCCGCGGATACGTTGCGACGAATCGCCGCAGCCTGTCCTCGATATGTTCGCGGCCGAGATCCAGCGTCATCCCGTCGTCAAGGCGTATCTGCCAGGCGCGGCGCGGCGACACATTGATTTCGCCGGGCAACTTGCCAATTGCCGCAAGACTGCGTCTGAAGTGGTCGTACTGGATCGCCATTTCCTTGGCGGCTCCCGCAGGTCCGTTGAATACCGGCAACTTGCCGTCATATACCGCCTCGAATACCTCGCCGTGAATATTGACCAACGCATCTTTGCCCCAGCGCGCCAGCGGTACGTGCTCTGCAAGCGACACCTCCAGGCCGCCCGGCCACTGCCTCCGCACTTCCGCCCTGCGCACCCACGGCAGCTTTTCAAAAGCTGCACGTGTTGCCCCCAACTGCAATGTAAAAAATGTGCTCCGCACTTCACGATTGATGATGGATTCAACCTGCTCGCGGGTGACGTGCGTCAGCGGGGCGGTCACGCGAACTTCATTTACCGTAAATACCGGCAACCTCACGACATGGCTCAGGCCGGCGTACAACAGGGCGAGAAGTGCCGCGACGACCAGCAAGTCCGTCAGCACATTCAGCTGCGCCGGTTTATCCCACATGGGCAAGCTCCAAAATCCGCTTCACCAGATCACCAAATGACAGGCCCGCCTGCCGCGCCGCCATCGGCACCAGACTGTGTCCCGTCATCCCCGGCGAAGTGTTCATTTCCAGAAACTGCACGCTACCGTCGGCACGGCGCATCAGGTCGGCGCGCCCCCATCCCGCACAGCCCAGAACTTGGGCACTGTGCATGACCATGGCGCGGATCCGCCGCTCTTCCGCCTCCGGCAAGCCACAGGGACAGTGGTATTTGGTCTCGTCGCTAAAATACTTGTTCTGGTAGTCGTAATTTCCCTGCGGTGCCTCGATGCGGATCAACGGCAACGCATCTCCGCCCAGGAAACCGCCGGTCAATTCTTCGCCGCTGATGAATTCCTCCGCCATGACCTGCGCGTCATGACGCGCTGCCAGCGCGTAGGCCTGCGGCAGCTCGGCCGCATGCGCCACCTTGGTCAGGCCTATGGTTGATCCCTCACGCACCGGCTTCACGATCAACGGCAGGCCCAGCTCACCGGCAATGCGTCCCCAGTCACTTTGCGCGTCAATCAACGTAAACCGCGGCGTCGGTATGCCGGCCGCTGTCCACATTATTTTCGTACGCACTTTGTCCATCGCCAGCGCGGAAGCCATGACGCCGCTGCCGGTATACGGGATGTCCATCAGTTCCAGTGCGCCCTGTACGGTACCGTCCTCGCCATATCGACCGTGCAGTGCGATAAACGCTCGTTCGAATCC
>JBBKXO010000251.1:0-3571 GCA_037969525.1 Burkholderiales bacterium
CGCTGCGTGAACAAGTAAACGATGACCTCAAAGCGGCCATGCGCAGCGGTGATACTGCGCGCCGCGACACCATCCGTTTATTGCTCGCTGCACTGAAGCAGCGCGAGGTTGATGAGCGCAAGACGCTGACCGACACCGATGTGCTGGGGATCATCGAGAAGATGATCAAGCAGCGTCGTGATTCGATCAGTCAGTTCGAGCAGGGCGGCCGTCAGGATCTGGCCGACAAGGAAAAGCAGGAACTCGTGCTCCTGCAGGCTTACATGCCGCAAGCCATGAGCGACGATGAACTCGCAGTCGCGGTAACTGCCGCAGTCGCCGAAACCGGTGCGCAGAGCCCGGCGGACATGGGCAAGGTGATGGCTGTGTTGAAACCGAAATTGGCCGGGCGCGCTGACATGTCCAAGGTTTCGGCGGCCGTGAAGGCCCAGCTGAGCAAGGCATAAGATCTTAAGCAATTGTTTTTAAGTGACTTTATTTCGGCGCCGCAGACGACCCAGGCTGTCCGTTCCGGAATGACTCGCTAACCTATAATTCCCTGAAATGTACCGGGTTGGCATTCCGCCACCCGCGCCGAATGGGGCTCGCTGCAGCAGGCATGATTCCGCAGTCATTTATTCAGGATCTGCTCAGCCGCGTCGACATCGTCGAGGTGGTCGATCGTTACGTGAAACTCAAACGCGGCGGCGCCAATTATTCAGCGTGCTGCCCGTTTCATACCGAAAAATCCCCGTCGTTCACCGTCAGCCCGACCAAGCAGTTTTATCACTGCTTCGGTTGCGGTGCGCACGGTACTGCCATCAGTTTCATGATGGAGTACGGCGGCATGGGATTCGTCGATGCGGTCAAGGATCTTGCACAGGGCGTCGGCATGCAGGTGCCGGAAGAGGCGCGCTCAGAACAGGCGCAGCGGCGGGCGGAGGAAGGTCCGGACCTCTATGGCGTATTGCTGCAGGCCGCACAGTTCTACGGCAGTCAGTTGAAGGCGGCGCCGCACGCCATCGAATATCTGAAGCAACGCGGTCTTTCAGGAGAAATCGCCAAGCGTTTCGGCATAGGCTATGCGCCGGACGGCTGGCAGAATCTCGAGCAAGTGTTTCCTGATTATGCCAACAAGCTGCTCAATGCCGCAGGGCTGGTGAAGCAGAATGAGGAAGGACGGCGTTATGACGTGTTCCGCGCTCGCATCATGTTTCCGATTGTCGATGTGCGCGGGAATATCATCGGCTTCGGCGGGCGCGTACTCGGTGACGGTGAACCCAAGTATCTGAACTCGCCTGAGACTGCAGTGTTCGAGAAGGGCCGCGAACTCTACGGCCTTTTCCAGGCGCGGCGAGCGATCCATGATGCAGGATGCGTAATCGTGGTGGAGGGCTACATGGATGTGGTGGCGCTGGCGCAGGCTGGCGTTGCGTATGCAGTGGCAACACTGGGCACGGCGACCACGCCGGTGCATGTGCAGAAACTGCTGCGGCAGGCCGATCAGGTTGTGTTCTGTTTCGATGGCGATGCTGCTGGCCGCCGAGCGGCTTGGCGGGCGCTGGAAAACAGCCTGGCCCAGTTGGTCGACGGCAGACAGGTCGGATTCCTTTTCCTGCCCGACGGCGAAGATCCTGACAGTTACGTGAGAGCGCAAGGCAAGGCCGCGTTCGAGGCGTTGCTCGAGAAGGCGACGCCGCTATCGCGCTTCCTGATTGACGAACTGCGCTCCAACGTTGACATCAATGCGTCCGAAGGCCGGGCAAAACTGATGCAGCAGGCCAAGCCCCTGGTAAAACAGATTGCGGCACCGATGCTGTCGCTGCTGATTCGAAAGGAACTGGCGCAATTAGTTGGCGTGCTGCCGCAGGAGCTGGATGCGCAGTTCGAAATCAGGGGACAGATTTCTCCGGCGCCGGCCCGAAGGGCGGCGCCTGCTACACAGTCTATTCTGCGCACAGTGCTGGAACTGTTGGTCGTGGAGCCGCGTTTTGCGGCATCGATCAAGCGCAGTGATCTGGCGGATGCGGGTGATGTTCCCGGGGTGGATCAGGCGGAACTGCAGACCCTGGACGCGGTACTGGAAGTGATTGGCAGCGGTGAGGTGCCGGTCAATTTGGGCGAAGTATTTCGCGGTTCACCACATGAAAACTCCGTACGAGTGGCGGAAACGGGGGCCCTGCGCTGGCAGGATCAATCGCTGGCGCCAGCAGAACTCGAAGCCGAGTTTCAGGGCGCCTGGCAGCAGGCTGTGGATCGGTTGCGCCGCGCCAGAATCACCGTGTTGCTGGAAAAATCCCGGCATCAAGGCTTGAATTCCGAAGATCAGGCGCAATATCGCCTTTTGCAACAAGCACTTAGCTTAAGCACCGGCAAATGAAGTCGGGAGCTGTTTAAGGTATAATTTACGGTTTTTCACCGATGTCGCCCGGCGGAGCCCCTTTCTATGGCCAAGCAATCCAAAGCATCCAAAGCATCAAAATCCAAGGCAAAGAACACGAAGGCAAAAAGCGCCAAAGCTAAGGGCGCAGTGCGCGCCAAATCAGCTACTGCGAAAACTGCTGTCAAAGCCAAGCCGCGTGCGGCGATCAAAACCAAGGCGGTAAAGCCGAAGGCCGCATCGCGCACCAGTGCCAAACCCAAACCGCGCGCGGGTGCAAAAGTTGCTGCGAAGGGCAAGGGTAAAGTCAAAGCTGCGGTGAAATCAAAAGCCACGCTGCGCAAAGAGCAGCGCCTGGCGAACTTCAAGGCCGTTGCCAAGCAGGCTTTGGCCAAGGTCAAGGCTGCAGCACAAAAACTGGATAAATCCGCGCCGCGTGCTAAGGCGCCTGCTGGCAAGGTGGCCGGCAAGCGCAGCACGCGCGGCCTGACCTCGCGCGAGCGTGCGCTCGTCAAGGAATTCGAACGTCGCGAACTGTCCCCCGCTGATGCCGAAGCGCGGCGCCTTCGCCTGAAGAACCTGGTCGTGCTGGGCAAAGAACGCGGTTTTCTGACTTACGCCGAGATCAACGACCATCTGCCGGATGACATGCTCGACGCCGAGGCGATTGAAAACATCATCGGCATGATCAACGACATGGGCATCCAGGTCTACGACGAGGCGCCGGATGCCGAGACCCTGTTGATGTCGGAGTCCACTCCGGCCGTGGCGGACGAGGATGCCGTCGAGGAGGCTGAAGCCGCACTGTCCACCGTGGATTCCGAATTTGGCCGCACGACGGATCCGGTGCGCATGTACATGCGCGAAATGGGTTCGGTCGAACTGTTGACGCGCGAGGGCGAAATCGAGATTGCCAAACGCATCGAAGACGGTCTGCGGCACATGATTCTGGCGATTTCGGCGTGTCCGACGACCATTGCCGAAATCCTTGTGCTCGCCGAGAGAATTGAAAAGGAAGAAATCAGCGTCGGCGACGTGGTCGACGGCCTGGCTGATCTCGAGATGAAGGACGAGATCGTCGAGGATGTTGCCGAAGAGGAAGTTGAGGAAGAAGAAGATAAAGATAAAGATAAAGATAAAGAAAGTGATGATGAAGAGACGGAAGACGATGACGGCGCCGCCAGCGCCGCCCAGGCTGCGGCCGACCTGGCG
>JBBKXO010000252.1:0-2647 GCA_037969525.1 Burkholderiales bacterium
GTGTGGAGTTCTTCTTGCTTTGGCTCAGCATCTGCCCCAGTAGATCGATGGGCACCGGAAACACGATGGTTGAGGATTTGTAGCCGGCAATGGCACCCAGCGTCTGCAGATAACGCAGCTGCATCGCTTCAGGCTGCCGCGACAGCATCTGTGCAGCCTGCAACAGTTTCTCTGCGGCCTGCAACTCACCTTCGGCATGAATAATTTTGGCGCGCCGCGTGCGCTCCGCTTCGGCCTGCTGCGCAATCGCACGCACCATCGACGGATCGATATCCACGTGCTTGATTTCAACGGTCGCCACCTTGATACCCCAGGCATCGGTCTGCGCATCCAGGCTCTGCTGGATATCGGAGTTGAGCTTGTCACGCTCGGCGAGCATTTCATCCAGCTCATGTTTGCCCAGCACCGCCCGCAGCGTGGTTTGCGCCAGCTGGCTGGTCGCCTCAAAGAAATTTTCAACCTGGATAATCGCCCGCTCCGGATCGAGGACGCGAAAGTAAACGACCGCATTAACCTTGACCGAAACGTTGTCGCGCGAAATCACATCCTGGCTGGGCACGTCCATCACCACTGTGCGCAGATCGACGCGCACCATCTGCTGGATGCCTGGGATGATCACTATGAGGCCAGGCCCTTTTACATTCCAGAATCTCCCCAGCGTGAACACGACGCCACGCTCGTACTCGCGCAGGATGCGCAGTGCAGACACCACCAATACCAGCAGCGCAACCGCCAGGGCCGCGTATCCAAATTCCCAGATCATATGCCGTTACCTCCTTGGTTATCAGGCTCAACTACAAGCGTCAGGCCCGTTCTGGATTTCACGCGTAACGACTGCCCGCGCCGCAACGCGCCCGTGGTAGTTGCGCACCAGCGTTCTCCGGCCACGCGCACCCACCCTTCCTTGTCGAAATCATCCAGTGCGATACCCTGCGCGCCGATCATTTCCTCGCTGCCGCTCACCACGGGACGGCGTCGCGCCCTGAGTGCAAAAACCACCGTTGCGAATACCAGCGCAGAACTCACGGCGCCCAGCGTCACGACGAATGGCAGGGGGAGTGCAAAAGTGCCGGAGGCATCGCCGTCAAACAGGATGACGGCGCCTATGGTCAGCGCCACAGCACCACCGATGCCCAGTATGCCGAAACTCGGCAAAAACGCCTCGGCGATGATAAACGCCAGGCCCAGCAGGATCAGTCCCAGCCCGACGTAATTGACGGGCAGCAACTGGAAGGCATAAGCCGCCAGCAACAGGCAGATTCCTCCAACCACACCCGGCCCCACGGTTCCCGGACTGGTGAACTCGAAGATCAGACCGTAGATGCCGATCATCATCAGGATCAGCGCCATCCCGGGATTGGCGATCACGGCCAGCAGCTCACTGCGCCAGTCAGGATCCAGAGCCACCGTCTCGGCCTGCGCCGTTGCCAGACTGCGTTCAACACCTTGCACCGTGACCTTGCGGCCGTCGATCTGTTGCAGCAGCGCGGGTACGTCCTGCGCCACCACGTCCACCACTTTGAGTTTCAATGCCTCTGCGGCGGACAGGCTCACGGCTTCGCGCACCGCCTGTTCGGCCCATTCCATGTTGCGTCCGCGCAGTTGCGCCAGACCGCGGATGTACGCCGAGGCATCATTGACCATTTTGGCTTTCATCGTGTCTTCGGGTACCGCTGCGGGCTTCTGCTTCCCCTGCCCGCGGCCGGATTTTTTGTCATCGTCGTCGGTCGCTGACGGTTTGGGTGATGACGGGCCCGGCACACCGATGGCCACCGGAGTCGCTGCGCCCAGATTGGTGCCCGGCGCCATCGCAGCCACATGACTGGCATACAGGATGTAAGTGCCGGCGCTGGCCGCACGCGCACCGCTAGGCGCCACGAACGTGGCCACGGGAACGGGGGAGGCGAGAATTTCCTTGATGATGCTGCGCATTGCAGTATCGAGACCACCAGGGGTGTCCATCTTCAGCACCACCAGTGCAGCGTTGCGCTCCGCGGACTTGCGTATGCCGCGTACCACGTAATCGGCAGTGGCCGGACTCACGGCACCATTCAGCGACAGCACGAACACCGGGCCCGATGCGGCAGGCGCGCTTGCGGCCCCGGCACCCCATGCCATGCTCATCAACAATGCAACCAGCCAGATCTGAAAGTTGCGCATTTCAGTTGGACCCGATATCGCGATTGATGTTCGCCCGAAAATCAGATTGGTCGTGGCCCTGCAATCCTCACCACGACCAGATGATTTATAACCTGTTGTTTTAAAACCATTTATTCATCAGGGCTGAAAGATGACATGCACCCGGTAAGGCCCGTGCGCACCCAGCGTCACGGTCTGCTCGATGTCCGCCGTACGCGACGGCCCGGAAATGAAATTTACCGCCCGCGGCAGGGCGCCATGCTCGCGGCGCAGCAGGGCCCATGCGTCCTCCATGCCGGTGACGATGCGGCTGCGGGACACCACGGCGATATGCGTCTCCGGCAGCAAGCTGGTCGTAGGCGGCGTATCTTCGCCTGAAAGCATCATCAGCGTACCGGTCTCGGCAATTGCGCAAAAAGCCCCGGTGATACCGACCAGATCGTCACCCCGAGCCGCGCGCGAGTCCATCCGCAGTTTTTGCGCAGCCCAGTCGAGTGCAGCGAATTCC
>JBBKXO010000253.1:0-3511 GCA_037969525.1 Burkholderiales bacterium
GTCACTGACTACCCGCTTACCATCCGGCATAAGGACGCCAGCCTCACCGACGTTCTCTACAACGCCTCGGTCTACAAGGATGTGCAGGGCAACGTGCTCGGCGTGTTCGCCGCTGCGCGCGACGTTTCCGAGCGCAAACGCCTGGATCAGGTGCTGCATGACAAGAACATCGAGCTGGAGAGCGCCAAGTCCATTGCGGAAAAAGCTAACAGCGCCAAATCGGACTTTCTTTCGAGTATGAGCCATGAACTGCGCAGCCCGCTCAATGCGATCCTCGGGTTCGCCCAGCTCATCGAATCCGGCTCGCCGCAGCCAACGCCCACCCAGAAGCGAAACGTCACGCAGATACTCAAGGCAGGCTGGTACCTGCTGGAGCTGATCAACGAAATTCTCGATCTCGCGCTGATCGAGTCCGGGAAGCTGTCGCTGTCGATGGAGCCGGTGTCGCTGGGCGAGGTCATGCACGAATGTCACACCCTGATAGAACCGATGACGCAAACGCGCGCTATCCGCGTGACCTTTCCCCAGTTTGAATGCGCGTACTTTGTCATAGCCGACCGCAGACGGGTGAAGCAGGTTCTCATCAACCTGCTGTCCAACGCGATCAAATACAACAAGGTGGGCGGAACGGTGGACGTGGACTGCACCGCGAGCAGCGCAGGACGCATTCGCATTTGCGTCAAGGACAGCGGCGAAGGCTTGCCTCCAGAAAAACTCGTTCAACTTTTCCAGCCGTTCAATCGTCTCGGCAAAGAGACCGGCATCGAGGAAGGCACAGGCATCGGCCTGGTGGTGAGCAGGCGGCTGGTCGAATTGATGGGGGGCGTCATCGGCGTGGAAAGCACGGTCGGGAAGGGCAGTGTGTTCTGGATCGAACTGGACCTGACGGCTGAACCACAACCTGCCGACGCAGCCGAACCCACGGCTGTCGCCCCGGCGCAAGTTCAAGGCGACGCGCCGTTGCGCACCCTGCTCTATGTCGAGGACAACCTGGCCAATCTGATGCTGGTCGAGGAGATCATCGCGAGTCGGCCCGATATCCGCTTGCTGAGCGCGGTGGACGGCAACCGTGGCGTCGAGATGGCGCGTGCCTATCTGCCGGATGTCATCCTGATGGACATCAATCTGCCCGGCATCAGCGGTATCCAGGCGATGAATACCCTGGCTGCGGACCCCGCAACGGCGCACATCCCGGTGGTTGCGCTCAGCGCCAATGCCATGCCGCGCGATATCGAGAAGGGTCTGGAGGCAGGCTTCTTTTGCTACCTCACCAAACCGATCAAGGTCAACGAGTTCATGGATAAGCTAGACGTGGCGCTGAAATTTGCGCAAACGCAAGCAGCCCGCGCAGCTTGCAAGGAACACACATGATGATTTTCAGTCCGACGCAGGAATTGGTCGCCAGCATGTCCGGTGTGCGCCGGGAAGGCATTCCGGAGGCGGCAGGAGATCAGACTTCAACGCGCGCAATTCGCACAATTTCTTGAGCGATATCTTCTGGTGACAGGACAAAATCGATGCACCCACTGGCAATTGCGCTCTCTGGCATGTCTGGCTGACCCGCCGTACTAAGCTTCTGCGCGATGGTAATGCCGCCTACTTCTTTAATGTCGCACAGTGCTGCGGCCCCGTCGCCATCATAGCCAGAGACAATAACAGCAACAAGTTTTCCGTCCCAGTGACGGGTCAGTGAACATAGAAAAACCGTGATTACATCAGGCCAGCCCCGAGGCTTTGATATCGGCTTTAGACGGAACTCTCCATCATGAACGTGTAAATCACGATTTGCAGGGATGATAAATACATGATTAGGTTCGATTGACAAACTTTCCGTGATCAGATCAACCGGCATGGTTGTGAAGCGAGGAAGAACTTCATGGAGATGGGTAGGCATGCTTCTGATGTGATTAACGATGACGATTGCCACACCCATATCAGCCGGCAGATTCTGCAATAGCCGAATATAGGCGTCGAGGCCGCCGGCCGAACCGCCGACGCAAACAATAGGGAAATTTTTCACCAAGGGACCCACCTTTCGGCATCTATATAAGTATTACGTCATTCGCTTCGTATCCGACCTCGACAAAGAACCACCCTACGCCCGCCTCATCGCACACGCGGTGCGGTAGCCAACATAGCGCTGTCATCGCTGTGAGACCGGGACTGCCCCCTTATCGACTCGGGATGAGGAAAACGACAGCGCTTTCGAAGCAGTTACGACAATCGAGGGGCAGCGCGCAGCAACGTTTCGAATGGATCGGTCGGAAGCGGACTGGCAAACAGGCTTTAGAGCAATGCGAAGGTCGGCTCATGGGTGAGAACCGGGCGGTGAATGAGCGTGATACCGAATGTCGCTTATGGGTCGGAAGCGGACATAGCCATTACTCATGCCGCGAGTTTAAGTGCCTGTCGCATCAGGGTGAACCAGACAATAGAACCGCACCGTTACATCACCAGTTCCACCAGATACGGCCCCGGTGTTTCCAGCCCGCGTTTGAACTGCACCGCCAGTTCATCCAGCGTCGTCGCCCGGCCCGCGGCCACACCGTAACCTTTCGCAATCGTCACCCAGTCGAGGTCGGGATTGCCCAGCGTCAGCATCGCTGTGGCATTGGCGCCCGGCGTGCCGGCACCGACGTTGGTCAGTTCGGTCATCAGGATTTTGTAGGCGCGGTTGGCGAAAATCACGACGGTGACGTCGAGGTTCTCGCGCGCCATGGTCCACAGCGCCTGCTGGGTGTACATCGCGCTGCCGTCGCCTTCGAGTGCGATCACTTTTCTGTCCGGCGCGGCGATTGCCGCACCCGTCGCCGCAGCCAGCCCCCAGCCGATGGAGCCGCCCATGATGTTGAGCCAGTCGTGCGGCCGCGCACCCGGCGTCGAGCCGGTGAACATGCGGCCGCTGGTAACGGACTCATCGAGCACGATCGCGTTCTCGGGAATCAGCACGTTGAACAGCGCGCCCAGGCCTTCGAGCGTAATCTTGCCGGACGGCAACGCAACATCGTGCGCCGGCTGGTTAAGCAATGGCGGCGTGACGCACGCACCCAGCGCATCGGCCAGCGCTTCGAGTGTGTGTTCGAGATCGGCTTCGGCACCCGCGACACTGGTGACCGCACAGCTCTCAGGCACCAGCACGCTGGGTTTTCCGGGATAGGCAAAAAACGACACCGGCAGTTTGGCGCCGACCAGCACCAGTTGCCGCGTGTCTTTCAGCAGCGCCAGCGCAGCATCGACGACGAACGGCAGTTGCTTCACCACCGCCCGCCCTGCGCCGCGTTCCCAGCGCGCGTTGTTGAATTCCGAAATCAGCATGCAGCCGGTCTTGGCCGCAATGTGTCCCGCCCATTCCAGCGCACGTCCGCGTAATGCCGCACCACCGAGCAGGATGGCCTTGATGGCGCGGTTCCCGGGCACGCCGCCCGCGAGCTCGATGAGCTCACCGAGGGTGGCCCCGAAGGGCACCTCGTAGACGCCGGGCCGAGCGATGTGGCCCGAGAGGCACAACAAC
>JBBKXO010000254.1:0-4004 GCA_037969525.1 Burkholderiales bacterium
GATGAAGACCCTGTATGAAGGCGGCGTGACCACAGCGGGCAATGCCTCCGGCGTCAATGACGGTGCTGTTGCGCTGGTGGTGGGCTCGCGCGCTGCCGGCGAAAAGGCCGGTGCCAAGCCGCTGGTTCGCGTCATCGCCAGTGCGGCGATGGGCGTGCGTCCCGACATCATGGGCATCGGCCCCGTTGCCGCCTCGCAAAAAGCGCTCGCGCGCGCCGGACTCAGCCTCAAGGACATGGACATCATCGAGATCAACGAGGCGTTTGCAGCACAGGTGCTGGCGTGCCTGAAAGGTCTCGGTGTTGCATTCGATGACCAACGCGTCAATCCGAATGGCGGCGCGATTGCTGTCGGTCACCCAATCGGTGCTTCCGGTGCGCGCATTGCGCTGACTGCCGCCCGCCAGCTGCAACGTATCGGTGGCAAATATGCATTGGTATCGCTGTGCATAGGCGGGGGCCAGGGCATGGCAGTGATCCTGGAACGTGCATAAAGTCACACTGTTTTGTGTATCAGACAGCAAAGGTGACGTAGTTCTCTTGTTCAATCAAAAACTTAACAGAGTGTTAGATTTGCCTGTCATTACAACGCCGTGCATACTTGACCATGTCATTAATAAAAAGGGACGGTCAGGGGATTGATCGTGGATGATATGGAAGCCATCGCTACGTTAAAGCAAGGTACGCCGCTACCCGCGCAAAAACTGATCGAGTTGCGTTCCAAGGGCATGCACACGGTCAGGTTCGAATTCATCGTGCGTCTGCTGCGCCTGAATACCCAGATCATCACGCTCTCGATTTACTGGGAAGATGGCCGGGAGTTCATGCAGGTCCCGACGGTACAGAATGTCCAGCGCAAACTGGTCTATGCCAGCGCGCCACGGGTTTCAGGGTTGTTCGATGACATGTCGCTGCTGTGTTATTCCCACGATGAGGAATCCAAGGACAAGGTGGATGCCGAAATTGACCGTATGGTGGCTACCATAGGCTCGTACTCGCGGAAGGTGTCCTAGGCCTCAGGCTGTACTGCAGGCTTGATTGCCGGCCCCATCTGATTTGACATAATATACATTATACGCAATCAATGTTCCGTTTCTCAGGGGTAAAACGGAATCACAGCTCCTGCCCACAGGGCTATTCCTCAACCCCCGCTTTACGCAAGACCCCCTCAATTTCCTTTAGTCCCCGTTCCTGGGCCAGGCTCAATGCCGAATGGCCATGCGGGGATACATATTTGGCGTTGGCGCCATGCTCCATTAACAAGAGCAGCATGGGCAAATGGCCTTCGCGGGACGCCATCATCAAAGCCGTAGTACCGTTGTCAGCCGCCGCATTGATGTCTGCGCCTTTGGCAATCAGCAGCCGTGCAATATCCTGGCGGTTCCGCGCTGCGGCGTAGATGATCGGCGTCCAGCCGCTATGGTTCACCGGAGCGCCCGCATCCAGTAGCAGCCTGGCGATTTCGGTATGGCCCATGATGGTCGCCAGCATCAGCGCCGATTCACCCAACGGGTTGCGGGCCTGAATCCTGGGACGGGCAGCGAGTATGGTCTTCACAACGCTGGGTTTGCCCTCCCGTGCTGCCAGCATCAACAATGTTTCGCCTTGCGGGCTGACGGTATCCACATCCATGCCTCGCCGCAATAATTCCGCGATCGTGGCTTCATCGTCTATGCGGATCGCCTGAAGCATGTCTTCATAGGCTCCAGCCTGCACCTGGGTGCTGAATGAGTTGAAAAAGAGTGCCAGCAGCACAAGAGCAATACGTAATAAATTCATCGGGTTATCTGTTGATTTTGAATAATCGGATAAAATTTGCAGTCGTCTGATCCGCCACCTCTGCAAAACTACGTCCCTGCAACAGGGCGACCTCTTCGGCTACGTGTTTGACCCATCCGGGCTGATTAGTTTTCCCGCGATAGGGTACCGGCGCCAGATAGGGGGAATCGGTCTCCACCAGCAAACGGTTGATGGGCACCCGCCTGGCCACTTCTTTCAGTTCTTTGGCATTTTTGAAGGTCACTATGCCGGAGAAGGAGATGTAAAAACCGAGTTCCATCGCGCCTTCGGCCACGGCCCAGCTCTCGGTGAAGCAATGCATGACCCCGCCGGCCTCCCCTGCACCTTCTTCGCGCATCAGCCGCAAGGTATCTGCGGACGCCGCGCGGGTGTGAATGATGAGTGGCTTGCGTGCCTGCCGTGCCGCACGGATATGAATACGGAAGCGCTCGCGCTGCCATTCAAGGTCACCCGTCAAACGGTAGTAATCCAATCCGGTCTCGCCGATGGCAACCACTTTCGGGTGCTGCGCCAGTTCCACCAGTTCGGCAACCGACGGCTCGCGCAGATCCGGATAATCCGGATGCACGCCGACTGAGGCATATAAGTTTTCGTTCTGCTCGGCCAGCGCGAGCACCTTTGGGAAATCCTCGAGTGTCACGCTGATACATAGCGCCATACCGACATCGTTCTCGCGCATTTTTTCCAGCACAGCGGGCAGGTTGTCGGCGAGTTCTGGAAAATCCAGGTGACAATGCGAATCGACCAGCATGCTCAGGCCGCCCTGTGCGCTGGATTCACCAGTACCGCATAAGCCAGCAGTACGCTTTCCAGATACAGGCGTCCGTTCAATGGATGGTGAATATTGCGTTGCTCACGCACCAGTTTGCGATGCAGGCGCAGGATAGACAGCACACCCACGCGATTGGCAACGACAGCCAGCTCACGCGAGAAGTCCGGGTTGTAACGAATAGTCCCCAGCATGCGCAGTTCCGCGATGTCATAGGTCCATTTCTGCAACCAGCTGATGAATCGCTCCAGCGACAGGTCGCGGAACGTTTCGGCAGCAGCCAGGGGATCAAAATCAGGGGCAGCGATATGGGCAAGAAAATCGCGACGTGCAGCCAGTTCGTCCCCCTCGCTTGCAGCCAGCGCCAGGAGCGGTGCGCCAGATGATTGTGCCAATGCTACTTCCGGCTGATCTACGCCCTGCTCGCCCAGCCAGGCCAGCGCCGCGGCACGCTCAGGTGGGCGCAGGTTGAGTTGCTGGCAACGGCTGATGATGGTGCGTGGCAAGCGATGCGGGCGGTGGCTGATCAGGATGAAATGAGTCAGTGCCGGCGGCTCTTCGAGGTTTTTCAACAGCGCATTGGCGGCATTGACATTCAGTGCCTCGGCCGGGCTGACCATGATTATTTTCCGCCCACCACGATGGCTGGAAACATGAATAAAATCATGCAACTCCCTGACTTGATCGATGCTGATCCACGGGCTCGGCTTGGCTTTTTTGACCCCGCCTTCAGGTTCCTCTTCCAAACCGCTTTCGGTCGCCGGGGTCAGCACACGAAAATCCGGGTGTGCGCCGGTTGCGAACCAGTTGCAGGCGCTGCACTGCCCGCAGGCCGAGTTGTCGACCTGCGGGGCCTCACACAGCAAGCCCTGAGCCAGCGCCAGACCGAATGCATGCTTGCCGATGCCGCGCGGCCCTCTCAACAGCAGCGCGTGGGGCAATTGCGCTTTGGTCTTCAGCAGGGTGAGTAGTTCGGTTTTAAACCAGATAGTCATTAAAAATCAATTAGTTATAGGATAAGTGTGAGGGGTAATGTATTAGCGAGTCCGATTATAAAATATTGTTAATAATCAACTAGTTACTATAATACTCTCAAGTTCACTCTGAATATCTGTGATGCTGCGAGCCGCATCAATGACCCGGATTCTCTGCGGATGCTCGGTCGCACGCCGCAGGTACGCCGCGCGTACCCGTTCGTAAAAGGCCTGCTGTTCACGCTCAAAGCGGTCTGGAGCCCGCGCCTGCCGTGCCCGCGACCGGCCGATGACCGGATCCAGATCAAAATACAAAGTCAGATCCGGTTGCAAGCCGCCCTGCACCCAGCGTTCAAGGTCAGCGACGCGTTCCCAGGCCATGCCACTGCCGCCGGCCTGATAGGCATAAGTCGCGTCGGTAAAGCGGTCGCACAACACCCAGTGCCCGGCCGCCAGAGCCGG